>CAWUII010000011.1:0-41549 GCA_963922575.1 uncultured Opitutia bacterium | reverse complement strand
TAGCTATAACCTGAAGGGCAACGCTTGCCGCAGAGGTTTGGTAAAACGTCGTTTCGAGTCGACTTTGTCAACGACCAGAGGGCGGAAATGACGGAAGCATTTCCCTCCGGGTTGAATGAACGAACTTTAACGCGCTTCACACTAGGGGTTCGAACGTTCGTGCTTTGCCGGAGGTACGTGAGCTACGCTGATTACATTCAACCAGTGCCAGCAATTGAGTGCTCAAAACTCTGGAAATTTGGCGATTGGCGCTTCCGGGCCTCTCGCGTCAAAAAAATCAGCGTGTCTTCATCTTTGGGTCAACGATGTCACGCAAGACGTCACCAAGCACGTTGTAAGCAATCACAGTTACAAAGATTGCCAAACCGGGTGTTAGCAGCCACCAGAAGTTCAGATAGAACACTTTCACATCCTGCGCCTGGGAAAGCATCAGCCCCCAGGATGAGGACGGCTCCTGGATCCCAAGCCCTAGAAAGGATAAGGCGGCTTCGCCCAGTACATAGCCCGGAATCGAGAGCGTCGCGGCGACCAAAAGATAGCTCAGCAGGTTTGGTAGTACATGTTTGAACAGGATCACCAGAGCGGGCTGTCCCATGCTCTGAGCTGCCAGTATGTATTGATTCTGGCGCAGTGAGAGTGTCATTCCCCGAAGCACGCGCGCAGTACCTGCCCAACCAATGAATGCGAGGATGACGACAATCACGAAAAACATCTGGTCGGATGCAAAGTGCGGGGCCAGTGCCGACCGCAGGGCCAGAAGCAGATAGAGTCCGGGGATTGCCATAATAAATTCCACCAGTCGCATTGCCAGAAATTCGAAACGCCCCCCAAAGTAACCGCTCAGGCCGCCGACCAGAAACCCAAGAGTCATTGTAATAATGATGCCCACGAGCCCGATGAAAAGCGATACTCTTGAGCCATAGATCAAACGCGAAAATACATCGCGCCCAGTCGAATCACTCCCGAGCAAGTAGACGCGACCTTCGTCTCCTTCGAGGGTAAACAGGTGGCGGTCTGTTTTTAGTAACCCAAGAAAACGGTATTCGTAGCCTTTACCGAAAAAATTAATGGGGTAGCCCTGCCCTTCCACTGCCTGATAGCGAGCAATCGAGGGGTCCACCAGTTCGTAAGCCTGCGCATACAAACTGCCTTCACTGAAGTAGAACATGGTTGGCGGATGATACGTGCCCTTCAGGTTCTGCTCATTCGTTTGATAAGGTGCAATAAACTCGGCAAGTATAGCCGTTATGTAGAGCATAGCCAATACCCCGGCAGAAATAAATCCAAGCGGGCGTCGTAGAGCGGCTTTAAAAATACTAAGAATATCCATACTACTTCTCCAAACGAATGCGCGGATCGGACCAGGCTAGCAGGATGTCGGCTAGAAGATTACCCACCACAAGCATCGAACAACCCATCATCACCGATGCCAGCACAACAAACTGATCCTCACGCAAAATGGATTGAAACATCAGCTGCCCCAGACCCGGGTATTGCAGCACAATCTCGACCATGAGTGCTCCACTCAACAGTCCGGAAAACGCGAAGCCGAAGGAACTGATTAACGGATTGATGGCATTGCGTAGCGCATGTTTGAACATGACGGTAAATTCGCGCAATCCCTTTGCCCGCCCGGTAGTCACATAGCCGGACTGGATTGCATCCAGAAAGCTGGCTCGCATGATTCGCATGATACTGGCGATCGAGCCAATCCCCAGTGCCAGAGTCGGCAGGATCAGATGGTGGATGCGATCGATGAGTTTTCCCGTTGTGCTCAGATAGTCGTGCTCAATTGAAGTGGCTCCACCCAGTGGGAACCACCCAGTCTGCGCAGCGACAAATACAAACAACAGTGCCAGGAAAAACTCCGGGACGGAGAGCGCGGCATAGGCCAGTGTAGACGTCGTCTTGTCAAAAACAGAGTCTTTGTAAATCGCGGAAAGAACGCCCAGCGGAATCGCAATCACCCAGGAAAATAGCAAAGCGCACAATGAGAGCAGGAATGTCGCCAGAAGACGCTGTCCGATCAGATCCGCAACCGGTAATTTGTAGACCCACGAGTGACCCAAGTTGCCCTGAAGCACATTACCCAGCCATTTGAAATACTGCACGTACCAGGGATGATTCAATCCGAACTCTTCCTCGATTGACTCTATCAGTTCAGCAGGCACATCGCGCTGTGCTTTGACCGGTGTAAGGAAATCACCCGGCGCCAGACTCATCAGCACAAACACCAACATGGTGATCCCAAATAGCAATGGGATCAGCGTCAGCAGGCGTCTTATAATTACCGAGATCATGGTGAAGGTTCTGCCCAGAGAGATTCCAGGTTCCAAGTGAGACCGCCCAGCGGCGTTGGGGTTATGTTGTACCAGCGATTTCGGTAACCAACGTAATCTTTGGCGCTTACCAGAAAAATCATCGGCTGTTGTTCGGCGAGGATTTCCTGCACTTCAAAGTAATACTTTTTACGCAATGCCACATCCGTATGTCTTCCGATTTTGATCATCAGTTCGTCAATCCGTGCCTCCCACTCCGTCGCCGGATCCGGCTGTTGCGGATACCACTGGTGCAGACGCCCACCACTCATGAGGATATCCTTGCCTGCGAAGGGATCCGGGGCTCCGCCTCCTAGGCCCAACATACACGCTTCATAGTCTAAGGAATCCGATGTCTTGGTGATAATCGTGTTAAAGTCCAGAAACTGCAGCTCCACTTCAATTCCGAGATAGGCCATGTTTTCTTTGAAGACGGTCGCCATCTCGACGCGGAGTCCGTTATTCGAATTGGTCATTAGTGAAAAAGATACTGGATTGCCTGCTGCGTCGAACAGCTTTCCACGGTCCAGCGTAAAACCCATTGCTTTAAACAGTGCCTGCGACGTTTCCGGAGAATAAGGATATTTGCGAACGTCGTCATTGTACCAGAACTTGTTCTTGGGTGAAACATAGCCGTGCAGGATGTTTGCCCGGTTAAAAAAAACACCGCGAATAATTCCTTCGCGGTCGATGCCGTGGGATATT
The DNA here is from genome assembly GCA_963922575.1 of uncultured Opitutia bacterium. GTDB lineage: Bacteria > Verrucomicrobiota > Verrucomicrobiia > Opitutales > Coraliomargaritaceae > Lentimonas. The sequence continues at coordinate 38,526 of CAWUII010000011.1, read as the reverse complement.
GCCTGACGAAAGCGTTTGTCTGAAAACCACTTCAGCTTGTGCGGCGCTACGTAGGAAACACCGTCTGCGTTCTTGTTCGGGTTCAGATTAAACCAGACAAAATTGGTGGTGTTAGACGGCCCCATGTCCAGAACCGTGTAGTCAAACCGCTCCTCGCCCCGCTGCACCCACGCAACATTGTCCGGCGCGATCGTTTCAAAGTCCGTTTGTCCCTGGGCAAAGGCGACATTACTGCTGTTTACGTCTTTCACTATCTTGGTGATAATACGCTTTATGTAGGGCAAGCGCTCTCCTGCTGGATTCACCTTCCAATAGTTCGGATTGCTGGCAAATACAATCCGCTCACCGGGGCGGTACGACTCCAACACAAACTGGTTTAGCCCGACAATCGTCCATGGTTCGTTGATCGCCGTATTGACACTCCATGCATCCAGCAAAGCGCCTCTTTCGAATGCATCTCGAAGAACGTGCTTCGGCAAAATGGATTGACCGCCACCAAACAGCAAAAAAGGCGCGTACACTTCCGGCAGAGTGAAACGAACGGTATAATCATCGACTTTTTCAATCAACGGCTCCTGACCATTGATCTGTTGAGAAAAGGTACTCCGCGAGGGATATCGGTAGCGCACCCTGCCATTTTCATCCAGAAGCGGTTCTCCCGTTTCCGGATCGATCTGCTTGGCAAAGAAACACTGCCAGGTAAAAGTAACATCATCCGCCGCGAATGGCTGTCCATCACTCCAATGAACTCCGCGTCGCAGATGAAAGGTGTAACGCAGATTATCTGCTGAAATGTCCCAGGACTTAGCCAGATGGGGAATTACAACACCGGTGACCGGGTCAAGTGTCGTCAGGCTGTCCAGAATACGACCGATCACCGCCGAGCCCGCCATTGATTCATTGATCAGCGGGTTCAGCGTCGCCAGATCACCCGGTAGTGTTTCGATTAGAGTTGCCCCATGAACTCCGGTTGGAAAATCCGCAACTAGCGCATCTTCAGGAATCGGCGCCACCGTTCCGGTCGGACGTTGTTGTTGTTCCTGACCACATCCAAGAAGCAGCAAAACACAAGCAAGCGACAAAGATTGAATACTTCGGATAAGGACTGCTTGCTTGATGAATGGTGCTCTCATGAACGAAAGTACCTAGCAAAGGCTTTCCGTCGTTTCAATTCAACGCTTTTTCATTTTTGGCTCACGATTCTACACGAATTTGCACGAAGAAATTTGGACACTACCAAAAACACAGCGGAGAACATCTCTGCCACAAAAAAGCTCTGACGAATTTTTCAGAGCTTTTCGAAAATTAACTGTTTTGCTAAATTAAGCCCGCGAACGCGAACGACGCACAACGATATAACCGAGGGCAAAAATTCCTGCAAATAATGCGTATGTGGATGGTTCTGGAACTGCCGAAAGTGAATTCATAGATGCTATATTAAAAGAATCACTTGGGCTACCAGAGGCAGAAAGCATCCATGCATTAACATTCGCAAAGTCTCCACCCAAATCCACTAAAGAAGACGAAGCTAAACCAGATTCTAACTGAACATTAGAAAATGATGCAGAAGCGATATGACTTCCGCCGAGAGATTCTAATAAAATTACAGTAAATGAAGTCGCGCCTACAATTGACGTAGGTGATAAATCAAGAAGTAAGATATCTTGTCCAGTTATATCAACAGTGGAAGCAAGACTTTCATATAGAAGGTCTCCAGCAATTGATGAACCAGAGAAAGCACCATTATTATAAGTCCATGTACCTCCCGTGGCAGGCCCTGAACCAAACGATGTAATTGTATCCGCAAAGCAAGTATTTCCTGAAAAATAAATAAGGAGCAAAGTTATTATTGTATCGAATATTTTTTTCATTTTGAATTTTAACAAGATTAATAAGGCATAAGATGTGTGAAAACATCGAAACCACCCAATTCACCAAACCGACTAATTATAATGCTTTGTGCTGCATGAATAGAAACTGATGATTGGTCGCCAAAAAAAGAAAGTCCGGGAATAAACCATTTGTTTACGTTGCTATCGTAGTAGTACCTAGCCCATCCATTGTTGAGCACATAGACTAAATCAACATCATTAATGGTAACGCCAGATTGACCCAAAGAACGCCAATTTGGTATATTTTGAATCTCCAAGCTGCCCAAAGTGTCGCCTATTGGAGAATTTATAGCTAAATGAAATGTTCCTGAAGATGGAATAACTGACTTAACTTCTTGTGTAGGCACTCTGCCTGGTAAAATCATTTGATATGAAGGACCAACGCGTTCATACAAAAATCCACCATTTGGGGGTATTACAACATTTCCTTGATCTCCAAAGAAGCTAAGACCTGGTCTCTCCCAGCGAAGATTATCAATATTATAGAAATATCTAGACCAACCCGAACCGCTCAATACATATACGATGTCAACAATCCCTTCATTAGCAGCTCCTTCAGAAGTTGTCCCACCGATAACCTGACTTCCTGGACCACTAAAAACTGATGAAATAGTATCACCTAAGAAAATTTCGTATGTATCACCAACAGATACACTGTTATTCAAGTTAACGCCTTCTGTGTCAAGGTTCAGAGTATCAACTGTATTTGAAATTATCAGTAAAATTCTACCAATACCTGCCCCCGATGTAATCCTAACAAAGTATGGGGTTGAAGGACTTGCGAACTCATCAGGTGTCCAATTTGCATTCGAGTCAGCTAACTCTGTGCTAGTTAAACTTGATATAATCCCTAATGCTTCAACATCACTATATAAGGGTAAGGACAATGAATTAATTGTAGGAGACCCAATTGATCCACCTGAAAAATCTACAGTCACATACCCCACCGGATCCGTCGCGACGGTTGTTGTTTGAGCTGAGAGACTGGAAAAAGCGACTAAAAGACTGACGCTGAGCTTGATTACGAACTTGGGGATTTTCACGGTAAATTAATTATAAATGTTAGTTTTTTGTTTTAGTATTTTTATATGCGAAACAAACACAACCTTTTTTAGCAAAAAATACTTTTAATCATGGATTAAACAAAATGCACGGATTGTTGTTCCTTGGCTTTGTTCTAACTCTCCATTTTCCCAAAGTACCCGGAGTGGGGCTCGAACCCACACGCCATTTCTGGCAAGGGATTTTAAGTCCCCAGCGTCTACCAATTCCGCCATCCGGGCAGATGAAAGAAGTTATTTAGTAAGCGAGCGTGTTTGCTGTTGGCAAGCTTTGATCTGTGATTTTGCATACGAATTATCTTATATAGTAAAGTCCCCGCTACGCTCAAAGAGCTTTGCAGGGCAGGTATTGCACATCTGGTCGTGCAAGCCAGCGCTTCGGAAAGTTCTATGCGGTGCAGAAGGCACGCGTGCTACCCTTCTTTACAGGATTAAAGGGCGTATTTTGAAATTATTGGATTGTTCAAAAAGGATTTAGCCACCGGTTTGAACACGGATTGGATAGAGATGATCCAGTATTCAAAGTTCGATGTTTAACGTTTGATGTTCAATGTTCACTCAGTTCGATGTTCACTCAGTTAATCCTGATTTTTGGACAGGTCGTAAACTGCATAACGGGCAAGCAGATTGGGCACGGTTTTGCACTCAGATTGCAAATCCCCGGAAAGGTAAGTCCGATTTTCGATTCTGATGTTTCGCGAGTGACAAAATTCGTCGAATTCACTCACAGAAAACGGATTGGCCGGCTGCATATCATACCAGGCTCTCTGTTGTAGATCGTTCATCACGAGCCGACCTCTGAATAAAAATTTTAGCCGGTTTTTCCAAAAACCCTGATTTAGAAAACCGACCGTTACCCGCCTTCCGACGCGCAGACTTTTGATCAATACCGTCTCAGGATCGTCGATAAATTCCACGGATCGGCTAAAGATTACACGATCAAAGGTATTGTCGCCAAACGTTTCCAGTAAGTGATGAATATCACCGTGGTAAGCGGTGACACCGCGTTTGACGCAGTTGAGTATATACTCGAACTTAATATCCACTCCGACGCCATTGACCGACTTTTTCTGATTCAGGTATTCGAGCAGGACACCGCGCCCACACCCCAGGTCCAACACCCGATCACCCTCATTGACCCACTGGCAAATAATATCGGCGTCAATCTGGCGTTTTCTGCTCTTTGATTCCATGGCTATCGGTCGAGAAATGATTGAATAAGTGCGTATAATTCCGGAGAGCGCACGAGGAATGAGTCATGTCCGAAATCGACTGCGAGTTCAGCATACGTGGCATCTTTGCCCAGCCGCAACAATGCCTGAACAATCTCCCGGTTGCCCTGTGGCGGATACAGCCAGTCGGAGGTGAAACCGACAATCAGCCCCGACGCTGTGACAGAATCCAGAGAATCTTCGAGCGAAACCGGGCCATGCAGGTCAAACCGGTCCAATGCTTTGGTTAAGTACAGATATGTGTTGGCATCAAATCGAGAAGCAAAATTCTCTCCCTGGTAGCGCAGATAGCTCTCCACCTCGAATTCGACATCAAAATGCTCCCTGCCCTCATCGTTTGATCGACGTTTACGCCCGAACTTTGCCTCCATACCGGCGTCCGACAGATAGGTAATGTGAGCCATCATTCTGGCCACAGAAAGACCTTGGGAAGGCTGCTGTTCCAGATCGTAATTGCCCTGATTCCACAGCGGGTCACGCAGAATCGCCTGCCGCCCGGTATCGTTGAAGGCAATCGCCTGGGCGCTGTGGCGTGCGCAGCTGGCTAATGCGATGTAGTTTTTCACGCGGTCGGGAAAATCGATGACCCATTGCAGTGCCTGCATACCGCCCATACTGCCACCGATCACGGCATGCAGCTTCTCCACACCAAGTGAATCCAGCAGTAGACTTTGCGCTTTGACCATATCGCCAATCGTCAGTTTTGGAAAATCCAGGTGGTAGTACTTACCGGTTTCGGGATTGATTGATGTCGGCCCAGACGATCCCGAACAACCGCCCAGCACGTTTGAGCAGATGACAAAATAGCGTGAAGTATCAATTGGCTTACCCGGCCCCACGACAAAGTTCCACCATCCGTGCTTTCGCTCATTCATGGAGTATACACCGGCACAATGGTGATTACCGGTGAGCGCATGACAGATTAGTATTACGTTATCTTTGGCTGCATTGAGACGACCATAGCTCTCGTAGCGCAATGTCAGCTGAGAGATCGAACCTCCCGCTTCGAAGTGAAACGTTTCGTTTGATACAAAATCCTGATGCTCGACAAAGCCGACCTCGCCCTCGTCTAAAATATGATGCCCTGATTCAGAATCGTTCATTAACTAAACTCCAACTATAGCACTTCATTCAGTATAATCGATCTGTATTCTCAATAGCCCTTAACCTTAAATAGACCGGTAACACTGGCGTTGTCATATATTCGCTTAATGCCCTCACCCAAGAGAGCAGCTACACTGAGAACAGTGATGGGCACACCCTCGCGCTGTTTGACTGGAGTCGTATCGGTGGTAATTAGATGATCCAGTTTACCATTTGATATGCGCTGGTAACCCATTTCGTTGAGAACACCATGGCTTACTGCTGCGATCACTTTCCTGGCACCATTCTTCTTCAGCAACTCAGCAGCGGCACAGAGCGTGCCTGCAGTTTCAGTCATATCATCAATCAAGAGAATGTCGCGTCCTTCGACATCGCCCACCAGTGAAACAGCCTCTACCTTATCTGCGGAAATTCGCCGTTTTGCAATGAATCCAAGCGGCACATCCAGCATATTCGCATACGCAGATGCCATTTTCATACCCCCCACATCCGGAGAAAACAACGTCATATTACTTCTGTCGATATCCTTCAAATACTCGAAAAGCACCGGTGACGCATACAGATGATCCACTGGGATATCAAAAAACCCTTGAATCTGTTGCGCGTGCAGATCAACAGTCAATACACGTGTCGCTCCGGCAGAAACAAGCAGATTGGCAACCAGCTTTGAGGTAATGGGTACTCGGGGCTGATCTTTTCGATCCTGTCGTGCATACCCGTAAAAAGGCATAACCGCTGTGATGCTTCTTGCCGACGCACGACGTGCCGCATCAATCATGATAAACAGCTCCATCAAGTAATGATTGGCCGGATTACAGGTCGACTGGATGATGAAAATGTCTGTTCCACGGATATTTTCATTAATTCGTACAAAGCTTTCACCGTCCGGGAAACTCTTCACGGTCGCATCACCCAATGGTACGTTCAGATACTCACAAATATCATTTGCGAGTTTTGGATTGGAATTTCCACAAAAAATTTTAAGTGTGCTTGGTTTCATGTTCAACGTTGTCTGAGTGGTTTTTTTCGAGGGCCTCGATATTTCTCTCCAGTTTGGAAAATCGCTTGAACAATTCCGGCAGACGTCTCTGCAATACGGCAATACGGCCATACAAACTGAATGAATCGCCATTCGCTCCGCGGACTTTTTCTTTTGGTGCAAGCGAGCGTGTTACCGCAGCACCACCGGCTATAATTGCTCCGGAACCGATTGTTAAGTGACCGGCCACACCTGCCTGACCAGCAATAATAACATCATCTCCCAAAACGCTACTGCCGCTGATACCCGTCTGAGCGATAAGCAAGCAGTTGCGACCTATTTGTACATTGTGTGCAATCTGCACCTGATTGTCGATTTTGGTGCCCTGCCCGATCAGCGTCGATCCGAAACGAGCCCGGTCGATCGTTGTATTCGCGCCGATGTCGACATCCGAATCGGTAACTACGTTGCCGATTTGTGGTACGCGTTGGTGTACACCTTCATGGAATTCATACCCATACCCATCCGAACCAATAACACAGCCCTGATACAAACGGTTGCGGACACCTATCTTGCAGTAATCACTGATGACTACCTGTGAAAACACCGATGTCTCATCTCCGACTTCTGCGTATCGGCCGATACTAGCATGTGATTTCAATACGACAGAATCACCGATTACAGCACCTTGATCAACAAGGCAAAACGGACCGATGGATGCCGTTGGCGAAACCACTGCTTCTTCATCAACATACGCAGTCGGATGAATCCCCGGAACTACCTTGGGCTGCAGAGATTGCTCGATATCACGACAAAGAAGCGCAAGTGCAAACGAAGGATTTTCCAGTTTAATGTACAATTGCCCCGCTCGCGGTGCCTCTGAATATTTCTCGGGTACAAACAAAACCGAGGCTTCTGAAGTGGGCACCTCAGCAGAATACTTGATATTGCCAAAAAATGACAAATCTCCTTCTGCGGCAGCGGAAAGTGATGCTATCCCGTGAATGTTACCCTTGTACTCTCCTACAAGTTCGGCATCACGACCAACGATCTCCAAAATTCGTTTGACTGAGTAAGTAAAAGACATTGTGCAAATCAAAAACCCTGTCCTAGACGGAACAGGGCTTGTTGAAAATAAAAACTTGTAAATAACTTATTCACTCGCGTTGAGAATAGCGATCACTGCATCCGTAATTTCGAGTTCTTCAGACGAGAAAACAATTACGTTTAGTGGAATGACTAAATCAATCCCTTTATCCATTGCCACTTGCTTGACCACATCCAGTGCTTCCTGCTGAAGTGGCGCCAAGTCTTCCTGCTGGCCTTGCTTTGCCAGCTGCTGCGCTTGCTGGCGAAATTGCTGAATCTCCAATTGCAAGGATTGAAGTTGTTTTCCGAGCTTGAGAACTTCGGCTTCCGCTTCTTTTCTTCGCTCTTCATTAATCGAAGGATTCTCAACCTCTGCCTGAAGCTCACGTCCTTTGGTGACGATCTCCTGAAGGTTTTCCTGCATTTTCTTAATCTCTTCTTCAACCGGCGCGATGGATTGCTTGATGCCCTCGACAGCTGCCTGGAACGTATCGTAGTCATTCAACACCCGCTGAACGTCGACGGTCGCTAAGACTTGAGTCCCATTAGCAAAGAGTCCGAAATTACAAAAAATTGCGGTGAATAGTAATAAGCTTATTTTTTTCATATTGTTTAATTTGAATTAGTCAGTGTGGGCAAGCTGGCAACGTTAAAAACGCGTGCCAAATGAAAAGTTGAATTGTGATCCGTCATCATTGATCTCCTCAGGCGTTGTAATCGGGAACCCCAGATCGAGCTTCAAAGGTGACCCCATCAGCAGAATGCGCGCGCCAATACCCCAGTTTGAAGCGTAGTTTGAGAAACTAAAGTTGTAATCTGATTTATTCACAAAGCCTACATCATAGAAAACAACCAGGCCCAAAGGTTCCGCAATTCGGAAACCATATTCAAAAGAAATCAGACCGTAACTGTTTCCACCGATGGATTCATTGTCATCATCATCATCACGGGGGCTCACATCTCGAAAATCGAATCCGCGCAGGGACTCGGGGCCACCAAGATAGAAACGATCGTAGAATGGAACGTCCTCACTCTTGCCATAAGGTGCAACCGTACCAATCCGTCCGATGATCGAGAGGGTTTGCTCGAGATGGTCAAACGTCGGGATAAACTGGGCCGTGCGGGCCTCCAGTCTCAGATAATTGACGTCGCCGCCCAAACCAGCCAGTTCGGACACAAGTGAGGTTCGGTTCCCGCTACGCGTAAACAGGAAGGAGTTGCGAGTATCTCGAAGCAATGTGAGACCGACCTTGGAGATGATATCCCTCCCACCGTCGGCTGCCTGATACACATCGGCGATACCATCATTTGGCCGCGAACCATCTGCATTGTCCGGAAGACCTGGAGGATTGGTTTCGCCAAAAGCCACATCAAAAATCTCCACGAGTTCCAGACGGTACGACATCCGCGCTTCAATCAGTTCGAAGAGCCGTCGGCGCAGGTACAGTTCGAAACCGGTACGCAGCTCATTAAAGTCATTGCTGTTAAAGTCTGACTCGGTACGAAATAACTCGGCTCCGAAAGCCAGACGCTGCTCGAACAGCCAGGGCTCTTCAAATACCAGCAAGAGCTGGCTGCTGACACTACCAATTGATGCACGTAAACGAAGTTTTTGACCGTCGCCGCGAAAGCCAGAACGCCAGTTAAACAGATCGAAATTGCCCTGAGACAGTTCAAAAAAAACGACGGCTTGCTCAATTGAGCCAAAACCGGCGCCAAGTGTTACATTTCCGGTGCGGCCTTCTTTGACGGTAACACTTAGGTCACGTCTGCCGGGAATGTTAGTGTATTCGGGACTCAGTCGGGCATTTTCAAAGTAGCGTGTATTCTTCAGTCGATTTTCACTGGTTTGCATACGTCTCAAATCGAAAACATCGCCAGGCCGCAGGGCCAGCTCGCGAATGATAACACGCGTTTTCGTGATGGTGTTACCCTCAACATTGATCGACTCGACGTAAAATTTTTCGCTCTCGCGTACTTCAAAAACAATATCGATTGCACGTGTATCCATATTGGGCACACGCTTAACCCTAACGCTCGTATTTAGGTAGCCTCGCGACGTATAGTAATCGCGAATATCTGATGCGGCTTGATCAATCGCTTCCGGTGAAAACGGATCGTTTGTATTGATCTTTGCAACGCCCAACAACTCATCGCTGGTAAAGATAGTTGCGTTTTCAACGGATAGTGCACCCAGCACATAAAGTTCTCCCTCCTCGACCTGGACGTTTATGTATAAATCCTTTTCTGTCTTGTAGTCGAGATCGACGTCATCTTCATCCACCGCGAAGTCCAGATAGCCACGATTGCGATAAAATGTGCGCAATAATTCGAGATCTTCTTTGAATTTCCGCTCATCAAAGCGACCTGAGCCAGTAAGCCAGGATAGCCAGCCACGCTTTTTTGTTTCGAAAACTTTGGCCAGTTTTCCATCTTCAAAAATCTCATTTCCTTCAAATGATAATCTCTTGATACGAACCTTTGCGCCTTCATCGACCTCAAACACGACCACTGCTGCCCCGGTCTCTTCATTACGCTGTATCCGATAATCAACGCTCACGTCCTTATATCCCTTCTTCACATAGTAAGCCTGTATCTTCGTCGCTGCTTCACTGACCTGATACTCGTCCAGCGAAATGCCAACCTGTAGCTCACCTTCATCCAGGAGACGTTTCTCTGGATACTTACTGCGACCTTCGAAAACAATCTGTTTGATCTCATATTTTGGAATCACCTCGAAAATTAAAGCAACTGAATCGTCGGCTGCATTTTCGACGCGCACCTCAACAAATTCGAACAGCCCGGTTCCATAAAGTGTGCGTATCGATTGGTCGACCAATGCCGGATTATAATCCATCCCCTCGCGCAGTTGTATGCTACCCAACACCAGTTCTTCACTAACCGACTGAAAGCCACTGAATTCGACGCGCACTTCTTTAACGACCGGGTAAATCTCACTACTTTGTGACAGTAAGACCAAGGGACAAATGAGCGTCTGAATGCAAAAAGCTAAATACAGAAAAATCTGGGGAGGTCGCATTGGATGATACTTTTTGATTTTTGCTGCTAACTAGCGTTGGAAATTTTCATATCGGGTGAAACGCCGCATAAATGTCAAGTCAACTTCACCGATCGGCCCGTTACGCTGCTTTGCAATCACCAGTTTGATGTGCTCGGTATCGCCTGACAATGCCCCGTCCTGGACACCTTCGTCATCATCACGTTTCCTTGGGCGATGCAACAGCATCACGACATCTGCGTCCTGCTCAATCGATCCTGACTCGCGCAAATCTGAAAGCCGTGGGTCACGATTTTCCCTCTCAGAATCGCGGTTCAGCTGACTGAGGACAACTACCGGAAGTCCGAGTTCCTTTGCCATCCCCTTCATTCCTCGGGAAATTTCCGCAATTTGCTGCTCGCGCTGCACACGTTGATCGACACCACGAATCAATTGCAAGTAGTCGACAACAATCAATCCCAGCTCGCTTTTGGTATGAAGACGTCTCGCTTTCGCACGAATGTCCATAATCGTCGAATTAGAATTGTCGTCAAGCCAGAGCGGAGCCTGCTTCAATTCTTTCGTCGCTGTGGTAATGTCTTCCATATCCTGCTTCGAAACAACACGATCGCGAATGCGCTTCATGTCTACCCTGGAACGACTACAAATCAAACGCATTGCCAGATCTTCCGAAGTCATTTCCAGACTGAAGACCAGTACTCCAGAGGGCGGCTTTCCGCCATCAGGCAGAGCAACATGCTCGGCAAAGTTCATCGCCAGCGATGTCTTGCCCACGGAGGGGCGAGCTGCCAAAACGATCATCTGGCCCGGATGAAAACCATATGTCATCCCATCCAAATCACGAAATCCTGAGAGAACACCGTTCGTATCGTGCTTACCGCTCAAAAGTCCCTGGATGTTTTTAACAGCACTATCCAGCGCTTCACTTATGGTAGTGGCCGATTCAGTTACACGGTCACGACCAATCTCAAAGATGTCCTGCTCAATTTTTTCGATGAAGGCGGCAATATCTTCCTGCTGCTCATAACAGGCTTCGATGGTCTCACGAGAAGTCCGAATCAAGCGCCGCAACAAGTATTTTTCGTGGACAATACGTGAAAAATAACGTGCATGGGCCGGTGTTTCGATACGATTCTGAATTGCATAAATAGCAGCAATCCCGCCGACATCTTCTTCCAGATTATTTTTCCGCAAGTAGTCGATCAGTAAAATTTCGTCAATAGGGTCGCCCGTCTGGTAAAGTGCCAGCAACGCACGAAATATATCCTGGTGAGCTGTCTTAAAGAAGTAGTCCGGATTTATTTTGGCCTCAATGCACTCAGTGAGAACCTCACGCCCTCCATCAATCAGGCAGGCAGCCAACAAGCCTTCTTCGGCTTCAATATGGTGCGGCTGGACGCGTATCTCATCCGATGGGTAACCCTCACGTGCCTTTTGAAAATCTCGGCCACGACTGGGTCTTGGATTGATAGATTCGGACGGCATGGGACAAACTGGGTCTTAGAGACCGCACGAAACCTTTAGTCCTGGTTTTCTTTAGTTACTTCGCCAGCCGTCTCTTCAATTGGATTTTCAGAGACCACTTCAAACTTCAGATCAACTTCGACTTCTGCGCTAAGTTTGATGTGAGCCATGTGTGAGCCCAGCTCTTTAACTGGCTGAGGCAGTCTCATTTGCTTTTTAGTGATTTGAATATTTTCTTCTTCAAGACGCTTTAACAAATCGCCAGCTGTCACCGACCCAAACATTTTGCCGCCTTCACCGGTTTTAACCGCAATTGCGATGTTCACCTTTTCAATTTTACCGGCCAATCCACGAGCAATCTCGATTTCTTTTTGCTCACGCGTCTCACGAGCTTTGAGCAATGACTCAACATACTTTTGGTTTGCCTGCGTGATAGGGAGTGCCTGCTTGCGTGGCAACAGATAGTTGCGCGCATAACCGGCACGAACGGTTACAATGTCGCCCTCGGCACCGAGACTGTCGATAGGCTGGAGAAGAAGTATTTCGTAATTGGCCATAATTTAGCTGGATTTAAGAATTAAAAAAGTAAAGAAGTTTTAGAAGGGCACATCGTCATCCAATGTGTCTTTATCATCTGAAAAATTTGCTTCTGATTTTTCCGGCTTGTCAGAAGGCTTCGTCGAACGTGCCGGTGGTGAACTTCGTTCGTAACTATTATCTTCGCCGGAAGTTGCAACTGAGTCATCGCGTGATCCAAGGAACTGAAAGTTTTCCAGTACAACGCTAAGTCGACTGCGCTTTTGCCCATCGGATTCCCATTGATCCAGTTTCAGACGACCTTCAACCATGAGAGGTCTGCCTTTGCGCATGTACTTGCTAATAACTTCGGCCTGCTTCCCAAAAGCATCAATATCAATAAATGTCGTTTCCTCACGACGTTCACCGTCTTTGGTCTGGTAGGTTCGGTTCACTGCAAGACCGAGTTTGCAAATATAACTACCATTAGCAGTCGCGCGCAACTCAGGATCACGCGTAAGATTGCCAATCAAAATAACTTTATTGAAAGAAGCCATAGGTTAGGTTCTCGACTAAGAAGGGTTATTTGGAATCACTCGTATTTTAAGCTGACTCGACAAAAATCCGGTTGATACGCTTATCCAAGCGAAGTTTCTCCTTGAGTTGCGACGGTACTATACCCGGGCTGCTAAAGAGCATCTGAAGGTAGTGCCCCTGAGAGAAGCGACGGTCAGCTTTGCGAGCAAACTCGAGAATACCAAGGTCTTCACTTGCAGAAACAGTCGCGCCCAGTGAACCGAGCAATTCGGCTAGGTCGGAAAGTACCTTGGCAGAATCGTCTTTCGATTCGCGAAGATCTAGTATGAAGGTAGTTTTATAGTTGTTGTTTGTTATTGCGCTCATGCGTTGGTACTATGCGTTGATTAATAAAGTTCATGGCAAGTGTGGGGCCTTTGTCAATGATGAGCTTGAGATGCTCAAGATAAGTTGATGTCTGATTTGCCAGTATTTTTTGTTCGGCCAATGAGAATTTGCCTAAAACATAGTCCGAAAGATCCATGTTTTTGTTAAGTTTTGAGCCAATTCCTATGCGATAACGAAGAAAATCTGACCCTATCTGCGATAAAATGTTATCAACTCCATTGTGCCCACCTGCACTGCCGGTGGCACTAAGCTTGACTCGCCCGAACTCAAGATTTATATCGTCATATATAGTTAGTAGCGATGTTGTTGGTAACTTTTTATAGTTAAGAACTGCCTTTAATGAAATACCACTTTCATTCATGAACGTCAGTGGTTTTAACAAAAGAATCTTTTGGTTTTCGATATAAACAATAGCTGTTTTCGCCTGAAAACGGCTTTCAGTTTTCCACTCTGAATCAAAAGATTTGGCAAGTAGGTCAATTAGACAAAAGCCTACATTGTGGCGAGTATTACGGTATTTCAAACCTGGATTACCAAGGCCTGCAATGACCGCTATAGACATATTAGAAAGAACAAAAAGGAGTGTCGTGCTGCATTCAGCAGAGTTGACTAGTATTACACAGCTTACGCTGCTCCGGCTTCATCATCACTCTTGACCTTGGAGGCAGGAACTTCATCAGCTGCAGTACTTTCTTCTTCTGATTCCTCTTCCTTCTGAATCAAAGCAGGTGGCTGGCAAGAAACAATCACCGAGGAAGGTGTATCTAGAAATTCGACACCTTCTATTTTTTCAACGTCACCGACATGCACGGCTTCGCCGACTTCGAGCTTTCTCACATCGACGTCAATCTGATCCGGCAACTTTGCAGGAATACAACGAACTTCCAAGAAGTGTTTCTTGTGATCAAGGATGCCTCCTTCATTGCGAACACCAACCGATTCATCTTCACCCACCAGATGTACTGGAATATTAGCAATAAAGAATTGGCCACGCTCTACTTCATAAAAATCGATATGATTTACACTATTTTTAATGATATCACGTTGGATTTCCTGAATATTTGTAAGCACTGTCTCTCCCTTTTCATCGACCAGTTCGATCATAGCAGCACCACTGAGAGAGCGTCTGAGGTCGCGAAATTCAACAGCTGAGATCGAAATCGACTGCGAATTTCCCTTACTGTAAACGCAGGCGGGTATCCTGCCTGCGATTCGGAGACGACGTGATGCGCTACTGCCTGCGCTTTCACGGGTTAAGATGTTGAGTTTGTGCTGTTGCATACTTCTGAAATAAAATAACTGATATAAATTCCACGAGGACTCATGAAAGGAAAAACGTTGTATAGTTGAATTTTACTGAAGAAAAGCAACCTAAAGTTTCAAAAAATTTCGTGGGGTCAACCTAATCCGGCAGAGCCGGAATGAACATCGAACTTTGAATATATAAATCTGTGTTGGTGGGATCAGGATATGGCATGGTGCGGGTTCAAGACATGGTATACAATTACAGTACACACTGTTACCTATGTCCTGAACCAAAACTGTATACCATGCCCTAACCTCACCCTGAACCTATTCAAAGTTCAATGTTCGACGTTCAAAGTTCGACGTTCATTCCGGCTCTGCCGGATCACTCAACTGCTCCATAACTTCTTCAAAATCGGCCGGTAGCGGCAACTGGAAATGGATCGGCTCGGCTCGATCAGGATGCGGGATTTTTAACTCTGTCGCGTGCAACATGACCCGCGGCACCTGAATATTCTTAAGTTGATTCGGCTTAAAGCCATATGTCGTATCCCCCAGAAGTGGATACCCCATCCCACTCATGTGTACTCTTATTTGATGCGTACGCCCGGTGTGGATAATACAGTGAACCAGTGCAGCCTGATCGCCAAAACTTTGCTCAACCGACCAGTCCGTGTGAGCCGCTCTGCCCGAAGGTGTTGCAGCCATCCGTGTACGCACAACCGGATGTCGGCCAATCGGCTCTTTGCAGGTTCCCGAAGCTTTGCCGGGCACGCCAGTTACCAATGCGCAGTAACGTTTGTAAACGTCGCGTTCGTTAAATGCTGCCGCCAGTCGATGGTGCGCCTTGTCTGTTTTGGCAACGACAATCAATCCCGTGGTTTCTTTATCCAATCGATGTACAATGCCGGGACGCTCAGGGGCACCCACGGCACTCAACTGTCCCTGAGTGTAGTGCAACAGCGCATGCACTAATGTGTTCTCACCGGTACCGTTTCCGGGATGGGTTACCATGCCAGCTGGTTTGTTAACCACGATCATGGCCGCGTCTTCATATACAATTTCCAGGGGGATATCTACAGGCTTTGGGCCATCCTCCATATTAACTTCTTCAAGCACCGCCCGCAACAGACCTGAGCGATCGATTTTAAAACGCTTGTCAATGACCTCACCATCAAAGGTAACCCGCTCTGCTTCAAATGCTTTTTGCAATCGGGTACGGCTTATATCGTCAAATTCAGCCGCAAAAATCTTATCGGCCCGCTCGGGTTTGATCCTGCCAGGAACAGAAAATTCAATGATGCGCTCAGCCATGTTGACCTGATAATTTGCGAGCAATCTGACAGTCTTTGGTAATTTGTTCTTTTAACAACTCGACAGACTCAAATGTTTGCTCAGGCCGGATGAAGCTGACCCATTCGACTTCGATCAAATCCCCCTGAGCCAATTCTGTACCATCCAAAGCATGTACTTCCAGCAGAGGATTTTCATTGGCCTGATTCACCGTTGGCCGAATACCGTAATTCGCCACTCCAGGCTTCCAGGAGTCCTTTCCTACAGAACGAAATCGCACCTGATAGACTCCAAATTTGGGCCGACACTCGGGAGACCAAGGTAAATTCAGGGTTGGGAAACCAATGGTACGACCCAGTTTTTTACCGCCCGTTACTCTGCCTTCTACACGATAATTATAACCTAGCAGATCATTGACCAGTTCGATTTTACCCGCTGCGAGTTCTTCGCGAATACGCGTACTGCTGGTCGGCTCTCCATTGAGCTTGACGCGCTCAATGCTGAAGATGCTGACCCCCAACTGATGCCCGGATTCAATCAAAGTAGCTACGGATCCGGCTCTTCCTTTGCCAAAACGAAAATTCTCGCCGACGTAGACTGATTTCAAAGAAGGTAGCATTGACTGGAGTTCGGCCAGAAAATCTTCCGCAGCGATCGAGGCAAAACTGCGATCAAACTGCTTGCAAATCACAATATCGACACCCAGCGAAGTCAGTAATTTCCGTTTTGATTCGACTGGCATAATCAGACGAGTCGGCTCTTTCGAACGAAACAAATGACTTGGATGAGGATCAAAGGTTAGCACACCGCTTACACCTTCAGCCCTTTGTGCAGAGGATACTGCTGAATCAATAACTGCCTTATGGCCAAGGTGGACACCATCAAACATTCCGATTGCCAGATGCAACTCGCTGGTCAAACCAGTAAGTTCTTCGAAACGTTCAACATGGAGCGGGAACTTCATGACAGAATTTTGGTAAGATCAGTATTTAAGATTTGCTGTTACCTTGAAATCGGTTGGACCGATTTAAAATTAAATCAAAACATCAAAGCGCATGGCTTGGGACTACTTCATTGATGGGAATCAGCTTGCTCCGCAGTTCAGACGACGCCATTGCCTCAATCGCCTCCACTGTGTTTGACGCTTCAACACGAAACTGCCCGACTGCCGTTCGACGCAGAGCAGACAAATGTCCGCCGCAGTCGAGACGATCCCCCAGATCGTGCGCCAGAGTGCGAATGTAGGCACCTTTACTGCTACGCACGATAAACGAAACTTCGGGCAGCTCGAATGCTGTGATCTCGTAGCGGCTGATGTGGATGACACGGGGTTCGCGCGGAACTTCTTTGCCCTTGCGAGCTAAGTTGTAGAGTTTCTGTCCATTTATTTTTTTGGCTGAATACATGGGTGGCGTCTGGTACTGATCACCCAGAAAAGTCTGCACTACTTTAGCCACTTCGGATTCAGTCAGTTCAGGCACCGGTTTGGTCACCAAGATTTCACCATCAGCATCCTGCGAGTCAGTCACCTCACCCAGTTTGATCGTTCCGATGTACTCCTTATCCAGACTCATCAAGTACTGAGATGCCTTCGTGGCTTTGCCAACAAGAATCAGCAACAATCCGGTAGCCATGGGGTCTAATGTGCCGGCATGACCAATTTTTTTGATTTTGAATACACGACGCATCTTATCAACAACATCATGCGAAGTGATACCCTGCGGTTTGTCGACCAACAGAATTCCCGCTGGATCGTTATTAACTAGCTGAGACATAATTTTCCGATGGTTTAAGATTTCCTGAGTGCTTCAAGATGCTCACGCAACGCCTTGGTAAGTTGTGGGTAAAATTCTTTGATCGAGCTTTTCTCGACGTTAAGACCTGCGGCGCAGGCATGTCCGCCACCACCAAAACGCTTTGCTACTTGGTCCACACGATAGAAGGAGTCCTTGGCGCGCAAACTCGCTTTTATAGTGTTGTTGCGCTCTTCGATCAACACGCCGACCTCTACGCCCTCGATGGAGCGTGCATAATCGACCAGACCTTCGGTGTCTTCCGTAGTTGCTCCGGTTTTTTCATAGATGCCAGATTCCAGCAGCCCGATGCAAACGCGCCCATCAAACTCCATCTTCAGCGTATTTAAGAATGCTTGCAGCAACTTGATTTTTGCAAAGCTTTCGCGTTCATAAAGCTCCAGGGCAGCCTCGGCAGGTTGTGCGCCGAACTCGCAGAGACGACGTACAATCTCAAATGTTTTGGGTGTGGTCGACGGAAAACGAAATTGTCCGGTGTCGGTCGCTATACCGACATACAGGGACTGTGCAGTTACCGGATCTATTTTGTAGTTAAGATCCATAAAAATTCCGGCCAGAATTTCAGCAGTGGCCGATGCATCAGCGATGATCAGGTTCTCATGTGCGTATGCTTTATTGGAAATATGGTGGTCTATGTTGAGTGCCACTTCCGGGAACAATTTCACCAGATGATCTCCAATCCGTTTCTTATCTGCACAATCAACGGTAACGGCGACTTGTCCTTCCCGCTGAAAATCAGTTGCCCGCATCAAGGGCGTATTGCCGACAAACGTTTTAAGATTTGCAGGAACTTCGTCTTGGTTGAGACCCACGGTGGTAATGCCTAACTGATTCAACATCCTTACAGTGGCTACCGTTGAGCCAATGCAATCGCCATCAGGACGTACATGACCACAGACAACAACTGATTTATCTTTTAGTGAATCGATGCTCTTAGCAAACTGAGCACTTTTTTGTGGGAAAAATTCCATATCAATCATTTTCATCGTTCAATTCATCAATGAGCTCAACCAGTTTTGCTCCTCGTTCCATTGAGGGATCGTATACAAAGTTAAAGCGCGGAAAGTACTTGAGCACCACTCGTTTCATAACTCGTTGGCGTAACTCTTTACCAATCCGCCGAAAGAAAGCTTCCGACTCAACCACCGTCTGAGCATCTCCGATCACCGAGTAGTAAATCGTGGCCTGCCGTAGATCGGACGACGTAGCCACGTCGCTAATGGTTATGCGAACGGATTCTTTACCGCCAAAATAACGGCGTAGCTGTTCGCTAACTTCCCGTTGCAGCAATTCATTAACACGAATAATACGATTTGGCATAGCGTTGATCGTAAGTTTCCTAAGTGGATGTATGTTTAAAAAAAAGTCAGATTTTTCCAGCTGATACTAAAGTACCGCTCGAACCTTCTCCACCTCAATACACTCAATTGAATCGCCTTCCCGATAGTCATCATAGCCATCGATATTGATACCACACTCGAAACCAGCACGCACTTCTTTTACATCGTCCTTAAAACGCTTCAAAGTGTCTATTTTGCCTTCACGGATAATTTTACCGCCACGCACAAGACGTGCTTTGCGCATTCGGTTAATAGTGCCTTCGACAACCATACAGCCAGCGACTTTACGATTTTTACCGACACCAAACACCTGACGAACTTCGGCAACTCCCAGTTTTTTCTCTTTGAGCTCGGGATCAAGCAGCTCTGCCATACACTCCTTAACTTGGTCAATCAGCTCATAGATAATCTCATGCTGGATAATACGTACATCATTATGTTTTGCCTGACTTTGCACACCGTTATCGAGCCGGACGTTAAAGCCGAGAATAGTCACATCTTCTTCACTGGCGCTGGCAATATCCACATCGCTTTTGCTAATATGACCGACGCCTTTGCTGATGATGCGAATGTCTACCTTATCGCTCTTGATTTCTTCAAGACTGTTTGTCAGCGCCTCTGTGGAACCATGGACATCAGATTTTACAATTAAATTCAGGCACTTTTTCTTCTGCCTGGCAATGGCGGCAAACAAGTCCTCAACTGAGACTTTTCTGGCTCCTTTGCTGGATGGTTTACTAGTGGGCGTTGTATTATCTTCCTTTTTGCGCTTGTCAGCTACTTCAGCAGCAAATTTTTTGGCCGCTTTTTCATTCTTCAATGTAGAAAACTTTTCGCCGCTTGCAGGAACTTCTGACCAGCCAATTATTTTTACAGGAGTTGCAGGCCCAGCTTCTTTGAGAAGCCGGCCATTTTCATCCATCAGTGACTTCACTTTACAGTAAGCTTCGCCACAAATCAGAGCATCACCCTTTTTAAGTGTTCCTCGCTCAACAATTACTGAGGCTGTCGCACCGCGGCCTTCTTCGATCTGCGATTCGATGACAGTTCCCGAGGAGGAGCAATCCGGATTCGCCTTAATCTCCAGAATCTCAGACTGGAGTAGAATCATGTTCAGCAATTCATTAATATTGGTTTTTTTCAGGGCAGAAACTTCCACGGCTATGGTTTCACCGCCCCAGTCTTCCGGAGCGATCCCCTTCGCTTGCATCTCCTGTTTTACACGATCAACATTTGCGCCTTTTGAGTCGATTTTGTTAATCGCAACGATAATCGAGTTGTTGGCTTCTTTGGCAAAGCGGAGTGCTTCTTCGGTCTGTGGTTTAAATGAATCGTCAGCCGCAATAACAAGCACGGCGATGTCCGTTACATTTGTTCCACGTGCCCGCATTTTTGAGAATGCAGCATGACCAGGCGTGTCCAGAAAAGTGATTTTTCGCTCGTTGTGCTCAATCTGATAAGCACCAATATGTTGAGTGATGCCACCCGCTTCATTGGCAGTGACGTCTGCGTTGCGAATCGCGTCCAGCAATGTGGTTTTGCCGTGGTCTACATGCCCCAGGATACAAACGATCGGCGGACGTGGCTTAAGAAAACGCGGATCGTCATCGGGGACTTTTTCTACTTTTTTCTTTTCCGTACTCTTATCACCTTGGGTCTCACCACGGTGATGAATCTCAAGGGTAAAGCCGTGACGGTCAGCAATCTGCTGGGCCACGGTCTCTTCGATGGTCTGATTCATGGAGGCAAAAATGCCCATCTCCATCAGCTCAGAAATAAGTTTGAAGGGCTTTAATCCAATCTCCGATGCAAAATCACGGACAACAATTGGGGTTTTAGCACTAATAATTCGCTTTTCAGTCTTCGCTGATTCGTCCTCAGTCGTTGCGCCACCTGTTTCTTCAGATTTCGGAGCATTCGCATTTGCAGAGGCCGATGGTGGCTTGGGTGGCCCTGAGGGCTGAGGGGGCATAGTACCGGCATTTGCCCGAGTGGGTGGTGCCGGCGGCGAGGACGGTTTTTTAGCTAGGGGTGCTGCTGGAGCTGGTGACGTCTTGGTGACTGCCGGCGCACTCGGCGGCGTCTTGGGCGCAGGCGGTGCTTTAACGGCCTCTGATTTCGGCTCGACAGGCACTTTTGGGGACACTTCTTTATCAGCAGTGGTCTCGCGCTCGCGCTTTATATCTTCAGCACTCTTGACAATAGCACCCGCAGGAAAAGCGGGCGCAGTTGTTTTTTTGGAAACCGGTTCGGGCGAATCAGATGGAGAGCCTTCACTTACCTTGGCTGAAAATTCTTCTACCAGCGATTCCGCAGATATATTATCAATGGTACTGGAGACGCTTTTTACCTCATACCCGCGACTGATAAGAAGCTTCAGGAGCTCCTTGTTCTCCATTCCGATTTTTTTGGCGAGTTGATGTATACGAACACTCATAGATGAGTTGATAACAGATAATTAGTGACTTTTAAAGGTCTTGTTGTTAATGAAATTAGGTGTTTTTTCCTTTGTAAGCTTCTACTTTGGACAACACGTCTTCAGATTCTTCCTTGGTAAAACCAGCGTCGACCAAATCGCCCGAGGAAACTCCTTCGAAAGCTTCCGGACTGATCAGGCCTATGGATACCAGTCTCTCGGCGATGGCCATTTCAATGCCGGGGATCATGTTTATGCCCTCCATTGCTTTAGCAATTTTTTCATCGAACCCGACCGTTTCTTTTTCTTCTTTGCCAATGTCGAGTTTCCAACCAATCAGGCGCGAAGTTAGTTTCGCATTGAAACCGCGACGACCAATCGCGATCGAAAGATCCTCCTCAGCAACTTCAAAGTGGATACGTCGATCAGCTTCGACAACTTTTATATTTTTTGGAACAGCTGGTTTAAGCGCCTCTTCCAACAAAAGGACGGGATCACTGAAGTAGCGTATGATGTCAATCTTTTCACCGCCCAGTTCGCGGACGATCGTCTTGACACGAGCGCCACGTGCACCGACACAAGCACCGACCGGATCAACCTTTGGATCTGTGCTGTTAACGGCGATCTTTGTGCGATAGCCCGGTTCGCGCGACATCGCTTCCAGTTTAACGGTACCATCGGCAATCTCCGTTACTTCAAGTTCGAACAGGCGCCGCACAAAGTTGATGTTGGCACGAGACAGAATGATGTCCGGGCCACGATTAGTTTGCTCAATTTTGAGCAACAGGCAACGAATACTCTCACCCGGAGAATAATCTTCACCCGGCACACGCTCACGCGGAGGAAGTATCGCCTCTGCCTTGCCAAGATCAATAATGAGGTCCCCTCGCTCGCGACGACGAACTGTTCCGGTTACAATATCACCAACTACATCTTTGTAATCATCGTAAATCCTATCTTTCTCAAACTGACGGATCCGCTGCATAATTGCCTGACGGGCAGTCTGTGCGGCGATACGACCCAAATAGGACGGATCGACTTCATTCTCGACAATTCCACCTACTTGGGCATCTGCATTGATCTGACGCGCTTTTTCAACATGAATTTCCGTCGTCGAATCACTGACTGAATCAACTACGTTGAGAATCGACCAAGCTTTGAGAGCACCTGTACGTGGATTGATTTCAACACGGATTTCGCGTCCGGCTTCAATCCCCTTTTGAGCAGCATCGGCTATGGCAGAAGAGATGGCATCAATCATATCGCTACGCTGGATCCCTTTTTCTTTTTCCATGTACTCTAAAACTGATAATATTTCGTTACTCATTGTCTTTAAAATAAAAAAGCGGACGAATGCCCGCTCTTAAACATGTTGCTGGGTTGTGTTAAACAGCAAAAAATTACAAGGCAATTGAACCTTGTCAAGATGTCTATACTTATTCATCTCGGTCATAATGTCTAGTGAAATCTGCTGCTTTATTGTCTTGGATTCCGTGATTTATCATTTGCATGCATGGTTAAGGATTCACAAAAACTTTTTTAGTGGTTAAGCAAACGATCAGCAGTTACATGGAACTTTCCATCTCCCTTTTCTGTTCTAAACTTTGCTTTCTTCCAGCCATATTGTTCTGGAGCGTTTGCAGTGCCTATAGTTATGGAAATGAATTTGAAACGATCGAAAAGAACGAGCTACTTCTTCTCATTGAACAAATTGACGTTTCTTACTACGGAGGATGGGATAGTCACTACTATTCCGAAGGCAGGGACAACCTTGATGGAGACTCCCTGATTGTTAATGACGTTCAGCTCGGCTGGGAATTTATTTCCGGTGGGCTCTGGTATGTTGCGTCACCGGATCAGTCCTACGACGAGTTGCAAGCCATACTTGCCGTCACTCAATCGGTTGGGAACTTTGCCTTTTATCTCAGCTACACGCATTTGCAGTTTCCTTCCGACAATTTCAGAGACAATGAGGTGGGTGCAGGCGTTGCACTCTTCGGTTTACCGGCAAACCTGCAGTTGGCAGCAGATGTCTACTACTCGTTTGACGCAGACGGAAGTTTTGCGGAACTCGCGGCAGTCAGGGAGTTTACCCTTACTGAATCACTGAGTATCGCCGGTATGGGTATTTTTGGCATCAACCAAGGATATATTTCGGATGGTCACGACGGCTCCAATCACTTTGCGCTAAAGCTGGAGTCCACTTACACTATCAGTGATTCGATCTCGATTATAGCACAGATCACACAAAGTTGGGAAATCGATCGAGAAACTGACTCGCCCGGGGATGACCCGCTGGTTGATTTCTTCCACGGCAGTATCGGCGTTCAGTGGTCTCTTTGATTTGAATGTCGAGAAAGTCTGTGGTTTGTTAGTTCCATGAAAACTGTTTTGATATACTCCGGGGGGCTCGATTCTACGGTGCTGTTGTATTCTCTGCGGGACCAGGCCCACAGCGTACACGCGCTTTCCGTTGACTACGGCCAGCGACATCAACGCGAAATCACTCACGCTGAAGCAATCTGTAAAACGATTAACGTGCACCATCAGGTTGCCGACCTTTCTGCAATACAACCACTGCTTGCCGGCAGCAGCCTAACATCATCAGACATTGAAGTCGCCGAAGGACACTACACCGAAGCTTCAATGAAATCGACCGTTGTTCCGAATCGAAACATGATCCTGCTGGCGATTGCGACCGGTTATGCGCTTTCGATCAATGCAGCACAGGTCGCCTATGCAGCTCACAGTGGCGATCACGCGATCTATCCGGATTGCCGCAATGAATTCGCCGATGCAATGGCTCAGGCAATTCAATTATGCGACTGGAAAAACATGGATCTGATTCGCCCGTTCGTCGATTGGACAAAAGCCGACATCGTACGCCATGGTGCCCAACTGAATGTACCATTCGAAAAAACGTGGTCTTGCTACAAGGGTAAAGACGTACACTGCGGTCGTTGCGGAACTTGTATTGAACGCCGTGAAGCATTTGATCTGGCAGATATAGAAGATCCAATACGCTACTCAGAGGACGCCCCTGAAACTGCAATGCTTCGCAAAAACAACTGGCGTTTTTAAAAGGAGTTTACTCTAGAGAGATTTCCCGTTTTTTTAAAATAACATGCTTACCTGTAAAAAGACATACAGCGACATTCCCTTTGCACATCGTCAACATATGCACGAGGGCCATTGCTCATTCATCCATGGCCACAACTGGAGCATCACTCTGACGTTTACCTGCCGCGAAGTGGACGCCAACGGTTTCGTGATCGATTTTGGCAGACTCAAATACATCAAACATTGGATTGATGAAAATCTGGATCATGCATGTCTCTTCAACAACGACGACACAGAGGCGCAAATGATGCTGGCCGGCTCTGGTCACTTGTTCAAAGCATATATGTTGCCGAACTGCTCCTGCGAAGGCATTGCCAAACATTTACACGAAATTTTCGATCCAATGGTGCGATCACAAACAGACGACCGTGTTTGTATTACCACTGTTGAAATTACGGAAGACGCGAAAAACAGTGTCATTTACACTGTACAATAAATATTTATCCCAACTGGCGAAGTGTCTTTTGCCACTCAAAACAGAGTGACAGAGAAATTGATGTTATGGACTAATTTTAGACTATAAACTTTACCAGGATAGTGAATTTATTCGGGCCCACAGGTCTTGAATCAGGAAAGCCGACAGCGGAAGTCCTCATAGCTGAATTTACGTATCAAGCGCAGATCATCCGTTTGAGAATTCCAGATAGCGATGGATGGCAGGGGAATGCCGTTAAAAGTGTTGGTTTTTACCATAGTATAGTAAGCCATTTCATCGAATATCAGTCGTTGTCCCACCTCAAGGGGCTCAGGGAAGGAATAATCGCCGATCACATCACCCGCCAGACAGGTCTGTCCGCCCAGTCGATAGCTGTGTGGTAGTGAGTCTGGCAGCGCGGAACCTCGAATATGCGGGCGATATGGCATTTCAATGACGTCTGGCATGTGGCATGTTGCTGAAGTGTCCAGAATGGCCAGTTTCCGGTCATTGAATTTGATATCAAGAACTTCCGCAACCAATACACCTGCATGGAGTGCCACTGCTTCACCGGGTTCCAGATAAACCTGAAGCTTGTAGCGAGATTGAAAATCTCGAATGGTCTGAATCAGTTCGGCATGCTGGTAGTCCTTTCGGGTGATGTGGTGACCGCCGCCAAAGTTAATCCATTCCAACCGTTTGAAGAGGTACCCGAACTGGCGCTCAACTTCCGCCAAAGTACGCTTCAAGGGAGGAAAATCCTGCTCGCAGAGCGTATGGAAATGCAGCCCGGATATTCCCTCCATATCAAGGTCAGTAAAATCGCTCAGCGGGATTCCAAGGCGTGAGCTCGGAGCACAGGGGTCATAGATGGGTGTCGTTCCCTCTGAGTGGCAGGGATTTATTCGCAATCCAAATTTCAACTCCGGTCTTTGCCGCTTCGCCGCGAGGGCAATCTCACGATATTGCTGCCACTGATTCACAGAATTGAAGACGACGTGGTTGGAGATCTGCAGCACTTCCATAAGTTCAGCTTCCCGGAATGCTGCAGAAAAAGTGTGTACCTCGCCGCCAAATTCTTCCCTCCCCAGGCGTGCTTCATAAAGTCCACTGGCACAAGTTCCCTGGAGATAGCGACTGATGAGCGGCGCAAGGCTGAACATGGAGAAGGCCTTTAGGGCCAATAGGATTTTTGCTCCAGATTGTTTGGCCACATCGGCGAGCTCACGTAAATTGTCTTCCACTGCGACTTCGTCGACCACAAAGCAGGGCGAAGATACGCGCCCCGCATCGAAGTTGGCAAAATAGTCTGGTCTTGACACAGCGGTACCTTCCTGGGGCGGGAGGTTAGTCAGCCAGTTCCTGGATCGTCCAGGGTAAGCCATACTGGTTAAGTGCTTCCATGAAAGGATCCGGGTCAAACTCCTCCATATTCCAGACGCCGGGTCGTTTCCATTTACCCTCAAGCATCATCTTGGCGCCAATCATGGCTGGAACTCCCGTGGTGTAGGAAATGGCTTGTGAGCCAACCTCTTTGTAGGCAGTTTCGTGATCGCAAATGTTATAGATATAAACCTTGCGCTCTTTACCGTCCTTAAGCCCCTTTACGATACAGCCGATACAGGTTCTTCCCCGAGTTTTTGGACCGAGGCTGGACGGCTCGGGCAACACTGCTTTGAGAAATTGCAGCGGGATAATTTCTTGCCCTTGGTAAGTCACCGGGTCAATTCGGGTCATGCCTACATTTTGCAGGACCTCAAGGTGTTTGATATAATTGGCCGAAAAGCTCATCCAGAACTCGGCCCGCTTCAATGCCGGGAAATTTTTCACTATGGATTCAAGTTCTTCGTGGTACATACGATAAATGTCGTAGGTACCAACTTCTTCCGGGCATTCGAATTTACGCGATTCTGACATCGGAGGGGTGACAACGAAGTGTCCATCTTCCCAGTGTCGACATTCTGCGGTTACTTCACGGATATTGATCTCCGGATTGAAATTGGTTGCGAACGGATGACCGTGATCGCCGCCATTCACATCGACAATATCCAGCTCATGGATTTCGTCGAAATAGTGTTTGGCCAAATAAGCGGTGAAAATGTTGGTAACGCCGGGGTCGAACCCGCTGCCCAAGAGTCCTGTTATACCTGCACCTGCAAAGCGATCCTGATAGGCCCATTGCCAGCTGTATTCGAATTTAGCTACGTCGCGGGGCTCATAATTCGCTGTATCCAGATAGTCGACCTTGGTTTCTACACAAGCGTCCATAATGCTGAGATCCTGATAGGGCAAAGCTACATTGATTACGAGATCCGGTTTGAATTGACGAATCAAGGCAACAACTTGGTCACTGTGGTCTGCATCAACGGCAGCGGTCTCAATAGGCCGAGATAACTGCGCGGCAATGTTGTCACACTTTTCCAGAGTGCGACTTGCCAGCATGATTTTATCAAATACTTCAGGTAATGCTGCGCATTTGTGTGCGACGACCTGTCCCACACCACCTGCACCAATAATTAGTACTTTAGCCATATTTTTCCTCAATAAAGTTTTATCAACGTTCGTAATATGTGTAACCGCGCAGGCCGTTGGAGTAAAGTTCGATAAGTGCCCGTTTTTCCGTGGCGCTTATGACTCCGTCGTTAACTCCCTGTTCTGCTCTGGTTCGGAACTTATTCAGCAAATTTTTGGGTTGATACTCTACGTAGCTGAGCACATCTGCCACACTGTCTCCGTCTACTTCTTTAACCAACTTGAAACGCCCTGACTCATCTACCCGGACACTTGCGACATGTGTGTCACCCAGCAGATTATGCAAATCGCCAAGGGTTTCCTGGTAAGCTCCGACAAGAAATACGCCCAGATAGTATTCTTCATCTTCTTTCAGAGCATGTAATGGTAGTGATTTTTGAACGCTTCCCTCACAAACAAAATTGTCGATCTTGCCATCACAGTCGCAGGTGATATCGGCAATAACTGCTCTGCGCGTCGGTTCTTCATCAAGCCGGTGAATTGGCATGACGGGA
The DNA here is from genome assembly GCA_963922575.1 of uncultured Opitutia bacterium. GTDB lineage: Bacteria > Verrucomicrobiota > Verrucomicrobiia > Opitutales > Coraliomargaritaceae > Lentimonas. The sequence goes on along the minus strand of CAWUII010000011.1, from coordinate 10,577 downwards.
AACACCTGATCAATCGCCCAGCTGTCAGGTAGCGATTGAAATAAACTGAAATTGCCATAGTAAATATCTGCCAGATAATCTGCGAGTCCCTCCAACTCCTCCGGTTTCTCCATTTCGTGGTCACAGAGTTTCAGAATGGAATGCATGATTTGCAGAAAATAGTCTTCTCCAAGTGATCGGTCTCGTATCCTTAGCTGTCCGAGTCGAAACAACTCCCGCAGTTCATCCCGATAGTAAGTTGCATCATTGTAGGCTTCCTGAACTGTGTCTTTCTCAAGTGAGTCGAGCACTTCAGCCAGATTGGCAACATACTTATGACTACTTTTATCAACGTGATCCGGTAGGGAATGCGCCTCAAATCGTGTTACATCAAGCACGTTGAACAAAAGGATGGAACTGTATGCTACCAGCGCGCGACCGGATTCTGTAATGACGGTAGGGTGAGCGATCTTTAAGGGGTCCAGAGTCGTCATGATGACTTCAAGCACTCCCATACAATATTCTTCTAACGAGTAGTTTTTACTATGAGACTTATTGGACTGTGTTCCGTCATAGTCTACGGCTAACCCACCACCCAGATCCAGATAACCCATACTGGCGCCTTCACCAACGAGCTCCGCATAGAAGCGACAAGCTTCCATAACTCCGACCCGAATATCTCGGATATTTGGAATCTGGGATCCCAGATGGACATGAAGCAACTGCAGGCAATCGAGCATGTCATTGGCTTTCAATTGGTCTATCAGATCAATGAGTTGTGACGGATTTAATCCAAAGATGCTGCGATCACCGCTGGTAGCATTCCAATGACCTCCTACCTTGGATACGAGCTTTGCCCTGACACCAATACAAGGCCGGACGCCTGTCGCCTTGCTGCTGCTGATCAAAAGCGGGATTTCGGCAGGAGTCTCGACCACAAAAAATATCTTATACCCCAGTTTTTGAGCACCAAGCCCTAGATGGATAAACTCTTCATCCTTGTAGCCATTGCAAATAATATAGCCATCCGGGGTTTCCAGTGAAGCCAGCGCAATAAGCAGTTCTGCTTTGCTGCCGGCCTCCAGTCCATAGGAGAAACGTGCGCCAAATTCAGCTATTTCTTCAATGATCTGGGACTGTTGATTAACTTTTATTGGGAAAACACCGCGGTATTTGCCCTGATACTCCAGCGCGTCAATTGCCTCAGTAAATGCATTGTTCAGTCGCGTAATCTGCTGGTCGAGCAAATTTTCCACACGGACCAGAACTGGCATGGACACTCCTCGGTCGTTGAGCCCGGCAACGATACTTCTGAGTGAGACTCTTGAATCGGATTCAAACCCATCAATACAGATTTCCACCTCTCCTCCAGCGCCAATTTGAAAATAGCCAGCTCCCCAGTCGTCAATGCCGTATAGCTCAGCAGATTTTTCAATCGTCCAGTCAGTCATTTCACATTAACTTTCATGTTCAGGCTAATGGTTCCAAAATGACGATTAGCAGAAACCCTGCAGACTGATAGTCCCAGATTTTTTGTCTCTCTGTTGCTATATGTTAGGAGGAAATGCAGTCGATTCATAATATAAATATTGCTTGCAATATATTACCGATTAGCAAATACAATTACTAAATTAAATCAGTTCTGAAGATGTTTCATATCAGGCAGGAAATGAACAAGCTATTTGTGATATTATTCTGGTTTTTATAGGGTTCCAACTGCAAGAGACTAAAAATGATACACCCATTCACGGAACTACGCTTTATAGATGATGAGGTCGGCTGCGGTCTCATTGCAACCGGATTCATACCCAAGGGCACACCATCATCTGGACGTTGGACAAGCTTGACCGCAAATTAACCGAATCAGAATTAAGAGAGTTTGGTGAGGCATATTTGCTTTAGTTCACAAATTTTATCGATATACGTCTCTACAATGGAAACAGTCCAATTTGAGCAGCTTATCTCAAAGTATTGCCGGCCCTGCAAAGCGAAGTACTTCTACGCCCAGGAAGATAGCAAGGCCTTTGACCATGCCATTCACATGCTGGGCTTCGGTTTTGATGGGACGGCTAGTTTTCGCAAAGGGACGCGTTTAGGTCCCGATGCTTTGAGGGTCGTTGCTGAAGACGGTATCGAAAGCTATTCTCCTTATCTGGACAAAGACCTGACTGAAATTCGTTATTTTGACCATGGCAATCTTGTCATGGACTCCGACGCCAGTGTTGAGCAACAGTGGAATCAGGCTACAGCAGGGCTTCATGCAATCAGTGATCAGGTGTTGAGCCAATATGAGGGCAAAATGCTGACTTTGGGAGGCGAGCATTTGATTTCGTATGGGGTAATCAAGCGTTACTTGCAGGAATACCCCGATCTCATATTACTCCACCTGGACGCTCATGCGGATTTACGCGATAGTTACCTGGGACTCCATTATTCTCACGCCACAGTTATTCGCCGGATATTAGATCATTTTGGTGATCAAAATCGGTTGATGCAGTATGGTATTCGTTCAGGAACCAGAGAAGAATATAAATGGATGCACGAAAATAAAACATTATACAACGAGCGACCAGCATTTCTTCAGGCGGTTGAGGCGATCGCATCCGAACGTCCGATCTATCTTACGCTGGATTTGGATTACTTCGATCCGGGCATCTGTCCGGGAACCGGTACACCTGAAGCAGGTGGAGAAGATTTTCAAAGCTTTATCAGTTTATTGAAAATTCTGGTTGCAAAAAACTTTGTCGGCTGTGACGTAGTCGAGCTTTCTCCTCCCTTGGATAGCTCAGGAAACAGCGATGTCTTCGCAACTAAAGTCGTTCGTGAAATTTTGTTAACCATGGCGCCGCAAAACTGAGGATTAGTACCATCAGGTTGTGGGCCAGGCAGAGGAATTGTGCCTGCATATGGTCTTGGCTGTCCGTGACTTTGCCCAGGCCTTTTGTTAGTTCATCTTGTTTTTGAAAGTATCGTAGATTTTCTCAATGTCCCAGCGAAGTTAATATAACCAAGCCAATACGCCGGGGCTTAGTTTCAATATGGTTTGTGATCAACTCTCGCACTTATTGCCAGTTTGCGGGCATTGATACTTGATGTAGCGGAACATGAGAACTGGCATTGGTAATCAACATTATCGCAGTCAGTAATTTCCCAGTGATTTGGTAGGCCTATGTCTCCCTTTCTGCCACTCATACATCAATGATGTCGTCGTCTTTTGTAGAAGCTTTCGACTGACGAGAAATCTTACTTACCCGAGAGTCTTTATCTATACTTTGGAAGCGGCCGCCTCGATTGATATTTACCGTAAACTTCCTGTTCTTTGGATCATCTAAGTAGATAGAAGCGATGATGTTAATGACGCCGAGTACAAACGCTCCCCACAACGCGCTCCAGAAACTCTCCACATAGAATCCGTTGACAATAGCTGCGGCCAAAAGGAACAAACAGGCGTTGATGATCAAAATGCCCAGTCCCAGCGAAAGTACTATAAATGGAAGCGAAAAAATCATGAGCAGTGGCTTTAGAAAAATGTTGAAGATACCAAGCAACAGTATCGCCACAGCCAATGCTTCAGGACTGTTGTAGTAAATACCGTCGGCGGTACTAGCCGCAATCAGAATAGCCAGAGCGGCAGCACCCGGACCTTTCAATATTTGCTTATAATTCATGCCCGCTCTAAAGTTGCGATTAGTAGTAGGGCGTACCCCTATATACATTAGTGCCGACACCTCTTCTTTTATCACCTTTTCTTTTATCTTCCGGATTTTCGCTTTCCACTTCAAATGACTTTGCTTGAGGGAACTCTCTCGTTTCGCGCACATCTGAAGTAGTTAATGTGTGACGAAAGTTAGGATACGTTTCGAATTCGTCGCTACCTTCTTTTTTCAGACTTAGAATGACAGTGAAATTATGTGGCTCGAGTACGGGACCACCTACCGAGCCCAGACCGGCTTCACCTAGCAACGGCTCCATTGCGTAATAATTTTTCCCTCGCACACCTGCAATAAAACGAACGTTGCCAGACGAAGCCTGCGGCTCGACAACTAAGTCGTCTTCATCGACCCAGTAAACAAACATGCGGTTATCTAAAATACGGAAGTTAAGTGAAATACCATCGGCCAGTGGCTCGTAATATCCCTGGATAACCGCCCGATCACCAACCGAATAGGGTGGATGGGAATATTCGGGAAGCTCTTTTTTCTCCTCGGCAACAGAATTATCGGTGGTTGACTCCTGAGCGTAAAGTGGAAGTAAAAGAGCAAAAAATAAAGGGCACGCTATAGTAAGTTTTAATTTCATAAGTCATTAACTTAAGTGCTCACAAAAAAAGATCAATCCTGCTTGGCGGCATTTTTCGTCTGAATATCTGCCTTCAGCTTTTTTAACTGCTCCATCCGATCTGCAATCGAAACTTCCGCACCCGATTTCCCGGATTTGTAAAACTGCACCGGCTCCAGCATGTACTCCTGGCCTGAAATACCCGATGGATATTCATGACTGTACAGATAGTCCCTGCCGTGACCCAGCGCTTTGTTAGTCTTGGTATGCGCATCACGCAACCAGAGCGGCACTTCTTGCAAAGGCGCATCCCGGAGCGACTTCTTGACTGCATGCATCGCCCGGGTCGCCGAGTTGCTCTTGGGAGATGTGGACAAGTAGAGGATTGCATGAGCCAGATTGTACTCGCACTCAGGCATACCGATCTTTTCGCAGGCCTCAAATGCGTTTAGGGCAACGGTCAAAGCATTTGAATTCGCAAGTCCAATATCTTCGGAAGCCAGAATCACCAGTCGCCGCGCAATGAAGCGCGGATCTTCTCCACCCTGAAGCATTTTGAATCCCCAGTACAGCGCAGCATCGGGATCGGACCCTCGGATACTCTTAATCATTGCGGATACATGATCGTAGTGCTCGTCTTCATCGCGATCGTAACGAATCTGTCGTTCCTGAGCGAAGACCTCGACTGCAGCAACATCAATGTGAGACCCCAGGGGCTGGCTGAGCACCAGCGTCTCCAATGAATTCAATGCGCGTCTCAAATCACCACCGGCAAAGGATGCCAGTGCCTTGAAAACCGATTTATCAGCAGTGCAGCGCTGTAATCCTAGACCGCGTTCCTGATCTGCGAGAGCACGTTCCAGAATTGTTTCAATTGAGCTGGAATCGATCGGTTCCAGACGAAACAGATGGCTGCGACTGAGCAACGGTGCATTTACGTAAAATCCGGGGTTATGCGTTGTCGCTCCAATCAGGCGTATGGTTCCTGCTTCTACATCGGGAAGCAGCAAGTCTTGCTGCGATTTGTTAAAGCGGTGGATTTCATCAATGAAAAGTATTGTCTGCCTGCCTTTTTCATAGCGTGCCAGTTTCAGAATATCACGCAGTTCCGCCACGTTGGAAAGGACAGCATTAATCCGCACAAATTTGCTCTTTGTCTGCACGGCAATCACCTCCGCCAGTGAAGTCTTGCCACAGCCAGGAGGACCATAGAGCAGCAAGCTGCCAAAGTTGTCTGCTGCAATCAAACGCGGCAGCAAACAACCTGCACCGACAATATGGCCCTGACCGACCATTTCATCCAAGGCCCGTGGACGCATGCGTACTGCAAGTGGCCGCCCGGACGACTTTTGAGAGACCTCTTCAAAGTCGAACATGTTTGGTTGTTCTGTTTCGTTGGGCATTATTAGTAACATCGGTTCCGCGAAGCGCGCTTGCAAGTGAGAAGGTTGAATAGACCAAAGACTATGCTTAGGAACCACGAAAACGGAGAGGTAATTCTTTGGAAATTATCAATTTTTTCAGCTAATGAGTTTTGTGGTTTATCACTCAGATCCTCAATCAATTAAATACCATTGAGAATTGAGAGCTTCGACATTCGACGTTTGACGTTCAAAGTTCGATGTTCAACGTTCGCCAATCCCCACCCCGCCGACTTGATGCCTCCAAACACCTCAACGCGTACCCCTATCGCACCCATCCTGATCAGTCTGACTATGGGACTTATCCTGGCCCGAAACTATCCCGCCACATGGACTCTGATTCTCCCGATCGCTCTCTGCGGCAGCCTGATTGCACTACTGCTTAGCCTCAAAAATAGCACGGCAACACTTTGGACATTGGTTTTTGTTTTCAGCGCTACGCTCTGCTTCTGGGCCTATGGGAGCATTCGCCTCATAGCAAAGCCTTCTGAATCAGACTTGGAATTACCGCAGCGCGAAGCAAAAATCGCGTTACAAATAAAGACGGTGCTACACGTAGATGAACAACATAAAAGTGCTAGTGTTATCGCCCATGTTTTGCAAGCACCCCCGATTGGACGTCTAAGCAAGGGTGATTTGGTTTATGCTCAACTGAAACGATCAGAAGCATTTCTTCTGCCTGAAACTCAATCTGACATCTGGCAAAAAGGACTGGAGATACGAGCAACCGGACTGCTAAAACCAATTCCAGAAACTTCAGGGCTCCGGCAAAACAACGATTTTGACCGTTATCTGAAAAACATTGGTGTCCATTATCGATTTGATCGTACCAATAAGCCGGAACTGATAAGGCTACCGACTGTTTTTGTTCGGTCCTGCGCAGCCATGGAACAGCGCTTCCAAGCAATTCTACAACTGGGCGTTCCCGAAAATTCTGAGCTGGCAAATATTTACGTTACTATGCTACTCGGTAAAAGTTCCGTACTCAGCAATGAACAGCGCGAACGTTATCGCATGACTGGCACCATGCATTTTTTTGCGATCAGCGGTCTACATATTGGAGTGATCGCTGCCGTTATCGCACAGTGCCTGCTCCTGATACGTATCCCGCAAAGTTGGAGTCCGTGGATCGGCCTACCGCTGCTTTTCGTTTACGTTCAGATCACTGGTGCTGAACCGTCGGCAATGCGGGCTTTTCTCATGACTGCCTTTTTTTGGTTAAGTTTTGCTTTTCAGCGTCAGCATGCATCGTTTGCGGCACTTTTAAATTCTGCTGTTTTTGTGTTACTGATCGATCCGTATCAATTATGGAATCTCGGATTTCAACTGTCCTACGCAGTCGTCGCCAGTATTTTGCTGTTTGGACTGCCGATCAGTTTGTTTTTAAAAAACACGTTTCAACCTTACAAATGGTTGCCAAGAAGTGACTGGACTCCGCGCCAGCGTATCGTCAATCGCCTGATTGAAAAAGTGTCCTCACTGTTCGCTATCAGTTTTTCAGCCTGGCTGGCAAGTCTACCGCTTTGTGCCCTTTTCTTTAGTTTCATCGCACCCGCTGCCATCGTGATCAACATGATGCTTGTCTGTCTGGTCACCCTTGTGATCATCAGCGGTGTGCTCTCTCTGGGCTGTGGCCTTTTAAGGCTGCAGCCGGTCTCTGAATTCATCAATCACGCAGCCTGGCTGGTTATATCTGCTATGGACGAAATAGTTCGTACAGCGACTATCGTACCGAACATTCCCTTTTATGAGACAAATTCTCGGTTGGGTTATGGTATTCTGGTAGCCTACTTCTTAAGTCTTTGCTGGTTGTATCATTACCCTGATAAATTGAGGACGCATCAGATTTGGATACCAGCGATTATTCTGCTGGGCGGTGTAATGATGCTGCACATCACCTCCTGAATAAAAAAGCCCACTACGCTTTCGTGGTGGGCTTTCAAAATGCTTGGATTTTCGAAATCTATCGGCGGCGGGAAAATTTGCTCTGAAACTTTTCAACACGTCCTGCTGTATCGACAAACCGTTTTTCTCCAGTGAATGCTGGATGAGAGTCAGCGGTAATATCACGAATCACTAATTGATATTCAACTCCATCGATAGTTTCAGTTTTGCTGCTGCGCATGGTTGATACCGTCAAGTATTTCTTGCCACTTGAGACATCAACGAAGGCTACCGGATTTAGTTTTGGATGGATTTCTGTCTTCACAGTAAAATTTTAGATTGAATTTAAATTATCCCTGACGCGCTTTAAAACGAGGGTTGGTCTTACAAATTACATAGACGCGTCCCTTGCGGCGCACAACCTGACAATCCGGATGACGAAACTTCAAAGACCTGAGTGATGATACTACTTTCATAACAAAATTTGGGAAAAGGATCTGAAACTTACACTAAAAAACATTCTGTCAAAGGTATTTTAAATTAATTTTTGAGGTTCTCCGCTATTTTCTGTTAAAGAATGATTCGTCGATCATACTGACTTCAATCGAAAAAGGTAGCGCGCGCAGCTTTAGCAAGCGAGCAGTTGGAGAGCGGTAGCGTGATGCCAAAAAAAAGACGGATAATCAGCGATTCACTCCTCTTTAGCCTTCGGGGCATTGAAACGCTCGCTGAAGCGTCGCGCTACGTATTATGCATTCCAGTCTCATAAACCGGGAATCCTAAGAGCTTTTTCCACAATAAATCGCGAAGAACCTCATTTTTTTTAGTACCTTACTCTTAAAATCCGGGCATGTTTGTCACAGATTTGTATAGAAGGGTACGCCATTTCTAATTCAATGTTCAATGTTCGACGTTCCTTTTGGTTCCGGCTCTGCCGGATTGGGTTAAACGACATAATAAATCGTTCACTACAAAAATCAAATTACACCCTTCTTTCGTAAACAATCACTTTTCGTATTGTTTCTCTAATATCAGTGATCCAAGGTGTGTGTTTTGATTTTTCTGACACATGCAACCAATCATTTTCCAAGGCCACCCTGCGTTTTCTGACTTTCGACTGAATGCACTTTTGAATGAGCTCAACGGGAAGACTTCAAGAGTCTCTAAAATTGACGCCGTCGAGGTCTATTTTCTCGAAAGTACGAAACCTCTTGAGTCAACGACAACGAACCGCGCCTGCGCACTTCTCAACGCTCAATCTGAATTTACCCGAGAAGACGGATTCTTTGTTACACCTCGTAAAGGAACCATATCACCCTGGTCCTCCAAGGCAACCGACATTTTCCGCAATTGCGGGCTTGAAGGAATCATTCGCGTTGAGCATGGAATCCATTTGCAACTTATCGGCGAAAAGGGAGATGTGCTTGACGTTCATGAACTGGGCTTATCTGCACTGTGTCTCTACGATCGCATGACCGAAGCAATTTACGAGGACGTGTCCGACTTCTTCAGTCATTTCAAGCCGGCACCACTTCGTACGATCCCACTCATGGCTGAGGGTCCCAACGCTCTGAAAAAAGCCAACATTGATTGGGGCCTGGCAATGTCCGATCAGGAAATCGACTATCTGGTCACTGCGTACCAGAAGATGGGCCGCGACCCAACCGATGCAGAACTGGTAATGTTCTCGCAAGTCAACTCCGAGCACTGTCGCCATAAAATCTTTAATGCCGACTGGACGATTGATGGCGAAAAAAGTGACCTCAGCCTCTTTCAGATGATTCGCAACACGCACAAACTAAATCCTGAAGGTGTGCTGGTTGCTTACTCAGACAATTCCGGTGTTCTCCAAGGATCCCCTGGCGACTGGTGGGAGGTCGATGTTTCCAGTGAAAAAAAAGCATATCGCAAAACACCCTGCCAGCTCGATATCCTTTGCAAAGTCGAAACACACAATCACCCGACCGCAATCTCGCCCTTTCCCGGTGCTGCAACCGGAGTCGGCGGTGAAATCCGCGATGAGGGTGCCACTGGCATCGGCGGTCGTCCGAAAGCGGGCCTATCCGCATTTATGGTCTCCAATCTGGAGATTCCCGAGTATCCGCTTCCCTGGGAGACTTTTATTGCTGAGCATCCGCGTCGCCTGGCCAGTCCATTGGAAATCATGCTGGAAGCACCGATCGGTGGTGCGGCTTTCGGCAATGAATTTGGGCGTCCGCAGCTGTGTGGCATGTTTCGCACCCTCCAACTGGTCCACAATGGCCAGCATCGTGGCTATCACAAACCAATCATGACTGCTGGTGGCATGGGCAACCTTAAGCGTGAACACGTCGCCAAAAAAGAAATACCCCCAACCGCTCGGATTATTCAACTTGGTGGGCCGGCGATGAAAATTGGCTTAGGTGGCGGAGCCGCTTCTTCTATCGGCGCGGGTGCTCAATCCGAAGCACTCGATTTCGATTCCGTACAGCGCGGCAATCCGGAAATGCAGCGTCGTTGCCAACAAGTAATCGATGGCTGCATTGCCATGGGCTCCGAAAATCCGATACGCTCGATTCACGATATTGGCGCCGGCGGTCTCTCGAACGGTTTGCCGGAACTTGTCGAAGCAACCGGTGGAAAATTTCACCTGCGCAACATCCACAATGAAGACAGCTCCATGAGTCCGATGGAGATCTGGTGTAACGAATCACAGGAACGTTACGTACTTGCGATATTAGCAGATCGTATCGACGACTTTGAAGCACTTTGTACTCGCGAACGCTGTCCGTTTGCCATCGTTGGTGAAGCGACCGATGGCGGGCAACTGGTACTCGAAGACTCCCACTTCAAAAACAGACCCATCGACATGGAGATGGAAGTTCTGCTGGGCAAAACGCCTAAAATGCATCGGACGGTTACACGCTCACAAGAGACTCAAAAAGAATTGGATACCTCGGGAATCAAGCTGAATGAAGCCATCGAGCGTGTGCTGCGCTTTCCTGCGGTGGCCAATAAAAACTTCCTGATCACCAT
>CAWUII010000010.1:0-44577 GCA_963922575.1 uncultured Opitutia bacterium | reverse complement strand
CAAGTCCGGTTCGGAGGGAGGGGTGAGGTTCAAACCCTCATTCCTACCCCTATCACAAGAAGGATGTGTGGCTATTCATTCTTGCGGCGTGTCCCACGCCTGCGCTACCGTGCATGATGAACTAGAGCTATGGATATAAAACGTTATTCACTTTTTTGGGGAATCGCATGCGGGCTGTTAACTACACTCTTGTGGGTACTGTCCATACCGCCGTTCCCATTCGCAGAAGGAGCTTACATCGCATTTATTCCGCTTATCCTCTGGCTTTACAGCCGACCTTCCCGGCGACAATGTTTTTTCGTCGCACTCGGAACAGGGTGGGGCGCCTGGTTTGCGATCCTTATCTGGCTGCGCCATGTGACCCTCATTGGCACCATTTTGCTCGCCGGTATTCTTGCTGTGTTTTTTGTGCTCTGGATTTTGATGGCGCATGCGTTGCTGTCTAGGATCACGAATCGATCCTTCTTATTGCGAGCGCTTGCATTTGCCGGAATTGCCGGCGCCTGGGTTGTGCTGGAATGGGTGCGATCCTGGTTTTTATGGGGATTCCCTTGGGCACCGCTGGCCCTGAGTCAATGGGAACGACCGGTGGTCTTACAGGTTGCAGCCTGGGCCGGAGCTTATGGCGTGTCGTTTCTGCTGGTCTTTTTCAACTTATGTATCGCACAGACACTGCTCAATCGAGTCGTCACCCAAGAGCGTACGTTTTGGTCCGGTTGGTTCAGCCCGGATCTTTATCTGGGACTAATTCTGCTCGGCGGGTGCATTTACATTTTTTTTGATGCTCTGCCACAGCGCAATTCTGAGACTGAATTATTTACTGCTGCCGTAGTACAGCCCTACATCAGACCACAGTTCAAATGGGATGAACAAAAGGCCCTGGAAAATCTGCAAATTCTGGAAAAACAGACTCTATTTGTCGCCAATTTGGAGAGCGATTTGATCCTTTGGCCAGAAGCGGCTACACCCTGGCCAGTAAAAGGAAACGCGGACATGCAAACCTGGGTCGAAGCGTTGGCGGACAAAGTCGGGAAGCCCATTCTCATGGGTAACATGGCTGCAAATTATGAAACCAATGACTGGCAAAACGGTGCCTGCCTGGTAGAGCCGGGCAGTGGACTTGCAAATATGTTTTACGCAAAACGAGAACTTGTGCCCTTTGGAGAGTTTGTGCCGAAACTATTTCGCTTCATTGACAAGGTTGTTCCCCTCGGCGGGAACTTTACTCCGGGTACTGGAGCAAACCTGATAGAATTTACTATCAAAGATCGTGCGATCCGTATTGGTTCACTGGTATGCTACGAAGATGTGTTCCCGCATCTTGCTCGCGAAAGTGCGCGCGCCGGCGCTCAGGTCTTTTTTGTTGCGACCAATAATGCTTGGTATGGTGAAGAGGGTGGGGCGTCACAGCACGCTGCGCACTCGGTATTAAGGGCAGTCGAAAACCGTCGGCCTGTCATGCGTTGCGGAAACGGTGGTTGGAGCGGATGGATCGATTGCTTCGGGACTATCCGTGAGGTTTTGCGTGACGAAAACAGCAGCATCTATTTCCGCGGAGGCGGAGGCTACACTGTTAGCCATTACGACAAGTGGATGCTGAAACAAAGTTTTTACACAAAACACGGGGACTGGTTTGTGGCACTATGTAGTTTTTTTGCTCTGCTTACACTTGGTTTTCTGAGACTTTCCAGAGAAGATGGCGCATAGGCTGCCCAAGTTGATTTACTCCACCAGAATAGCCTATCGCTTATCAATTTTCGTCCGTATGCTCCTCGAAGAATTCCTGCAAAACTTCCATACGCTTTTGTTCGAGGTGTTCTTCATGGATCTCTTCATGGCTGCGTTGCCGCTCATTTTCAGTCATAATGCGACGTATTTTATGAAGCGCTATCATCTGTATCTGCCGGACACGCTCGCGAGTTATGTTAAATTTTTCGCCCACTTCTTCAAGAGTAAGTGGATGGTTTCCGTCCAAGCCAAAACGTAGGCGAATGATTTCACTTTCACGTGACTCCAGTGAGTCTATAACCGACTGTATGTCGTTAAAAATTGATTTTTGCTGTAAATTTTCCAGTGGTGTAGACTGGGTCTCATCGCCAATCAAATCACCGAAGTTTGTATCACCATCTTCGCCGACGGGTGCATCCAGAGACGAAGGACGTACACTTACAGACTTAAGATGTGCCACTCGGTTAACGGAAATGTCCATTGCATAGGCGATTTCGTCGTCGCTTGGTTCGCGATCGAATTCTTCGGCCAGCTTAGCAGTTACGTGACGCATTTTTGCGATTTTATCCACCAAATGTACCGGCAACCGAATAGTCTTACTCTGATTTGCAAGAGCACGCTTGATTGCCTGTTTGATCCACCAGGCAGCATATGTGCTTAGTTTCCCACCTTTGGAAGGGTCAAAGCGCTCGACTGCCTTGATCAGGCCAATGTTTCCCTCACTGATCAAATCAAGGAGCGGTAACCCAAAGTTATTGTAGTCATGGGCGATTTTAACGACCAAGCGCAGGTTTGCTGAAATCATGCGGTCACGCGCTTCTTTATCACCTTTTTTGATGCGGGCAGCTAATTCAATCTCTTCTTTCGGAGTCAAAAGAGGTGTTTTGCCTATCTCCTGCATGTAAGTACGCATAACATTGCGTTCACTGGAAGGCACCTGCTCTTCTGCAGTTTCATCGGACCGTACATTTCGTACACGAGTACGTGTAAAATCTAAGCGGTTAGATGTAGACGACTTGTTTAGTTCTTTTACCATAATTCGTTATGTTGCCTGTTTTACTCAATTGTTCCGTTCTTCAGGAACTTACTAAGGATTGTAATATTCCAAAGAACACTCATTTAATCGTAATCAAATGTAGATCCTTACAGACTGCTATTTGGTCATTTCGACAAATGACACTGCCTTGAGCATTCCTTTAGCTTTATTAATGGTTTCAAAAAACTCATTTTCTGGAATCGAATCCGCAACCAGACCGGCTCCGGACTGCACGTAGATGTTACCATCCTTAATCACAGCCGTCCGAATACCGATACAGGAGTCGTGATTTCCTTCGTAGCCGAAGTAGCCGATTGCACCTCCGTAAACTCCCCGCTGGCTTGATTCCAGTTCGGCGATAATTTGCAACGCACGTATTTTCGGCGCGCCACTCAGTGTGCCTGCCGGGAAGGTTGCTCGCATTAGATCATAGGCATTGCAATCCGGACGGATTTTACCCACTACCTGCGAGACAATGTGCATGACATGTGAGTAACGCTCAATTGTCATATATTCAGGAACGGTTACCGAGCCAAACTCACACACACGACCGATATCGTTACGCGCCAGATCGACCAGCATCAGATGCTCAGCACGCTCTTTCTGATCGGAAAGCAGATCCTTCTCCAGAACGAGGTCTTCATTTTCATTTTTGCCACGCGGCCTGGTACCTGCTATAGGCCTGATCTCGACCGTTCCATCGGTCAGACGGACATGCACTTCTGGAGAGGCACCGACGATTGAGAAGTCAGGATCTTCGAGCAACACCATGTAAGGCGAGGGATTCACGGTGCGCAGCGCCCGGTAAAGATCTACCGGCGTTGCGTGAAATTTCTTTTTGAATCGCTGAGAAAGGACCGTCTGTATGACGTCTCCGGCACAAATATACTCTTTGACCCGATCGACTGATGCCTCAAATTCCGCCTTGGTAAAGTTACCCTCCGGAACTACAATGTTATCGGTTTCGATACACTCCCTGTGTGTCAAAACCTGAGGCTGTGCCAGTTGCTTGCGGATGCGCATAATCTCCTCCACTGCGTGATCATATGCGATCGCTGCAGAGTCACTGCCGTTTTCGATATGCGCGTTTACACAGATACGCATGATCTGGCGCACATGATCAAATATGATCACCGAGTCAGTAATCATGTAGTACAAAACGGGCATATTAAACGAATTTTCCTTCGCCTTTGGAATAGTTGGTTCCACGTAGTGAACATATTCATGCCCAACAAATCCAACAGCACCTCCGGTAAACGGTGGCATGCCCGGAAGTTGAACCGGTTCATAGCGAGCCATCAACTCCTCAATCACTGTGAGCGGATCCTGCCGAACCGGTAGCTTCTCCCGATCACCATTTTTGTGGGTGATGACAATTTCATTATCGAAAACGCGCACCACTTTATGTGGATTACTTCCCAAAAATGAGAAACGCCCGATGCGCTCGCCACCGATAATGGACTCAAACAAAAACGCCGGTCCGTCTACCCGTATCTTGCAGTAGGCGCTCAGGGGTGTTTCACAGTCTGCTGTAAGATCCAGATAAACCGGTATCGTGTTGCCCTGCTTGCAAAGATTTTCGAATTCGGATTTTGGAGGGTGGATGTTCATTTTCTGAAAAACTTCGAACATTGAACGCTAAACGTCGAACATCGAATGGCGATCAGAGCAGTTTGTACAGCTTTTCTGCTTCTACCATCACTTCATCAGGGGAATTGCCCAGCACGCAGAAGTGTCCCATTTTACGTCCCGGACGACTTTCTCCCTTGTCATAGAGATGTAGCTTGACCTTTGGATTGTTTAACAAAGCGGCCCAGTTGGGCGTTCCTGCTTCCCAAAGATCACCCAACAGATTGATCATAACAGTTGCCGAATGCATTTCTACAGATCCGAATGGCAGATCTGTAACTGCGCGTATGTGCTGCTCGAATTGTGAAGTTATGCAACCATCGATGGTGTAGTGACCAGAATTGTGAGGACGTGGCGCCATTTCATTAATAATCAAATCACCCGATGGATCCAGAAAGAATTCGATTGCAATCAGTCCGACGATTTCGAGCTTGTCAGCGATTTCGCGCGCCAGGCTGTAACCCAGGTTCAAAACTTTCTCATTCACGCGCGCAGGCGCCACCGAAGCGTGCAGAATATGATTCACATGGATATTTTCTGCCATCGGAAAAGTTTGCTTGGAACCATCTGCCTTTCGAGCGCAAACTACTGAAAATTCACCAACGTGCTCAATCCACTGCTCAATGACGACGCGTTTTGGCTGATTGAGCTGTTGCCAGAGCCCTACGGCATCCGCAGCATCTTCGCTGCTATCAAGCTTGATCTGCCCCTTCCCGTCGTATCCGAACGCAGCTGTTTTGATAACACAGGGAAAGCCGACTTTCTCAAATGCCTGAACCAGACTTACAGGAGAGTCCGCGTATTCGAAAGAGACACAGGGTAGATCGTTCTTCCTTAGAAAATCCTTCTCACGCTGACGATGCTGACAAATGTGCAGGGCCCGCCCGCCGGGCAAGACTGGTTTTGTCTTGCTGAGATAATCCAGCACTTCGATTGGAATATTCTCAAATTCAAGCGTGATGACATCCACTTCATCTGCAAATTTACGCAAAGCGGCCTGATCGGAGTAGGAGGCATTGATTTCCTTGTCCGCAACCATACCGGCAGGGCAGGGGCCAGACGGTTCAAAGACATGAAAGCGATAGCCCAGCGTCCGACCTGCAAGTATTAACATGCGCCCCAGCTGACCACCACCAAGGATACCGATTGTACTGCCGGGAGGAATCATAAGTCACCTAACTCCGCCTCCAAAACCTGATTGGTCTGGTTTTTACGAAATAACTTAAGACGCTGACAAACCGTCTCATCATTTAGAGATAGAATCGCAGCAGCGGAAAGCGCCGCATTTTTGGCACCGGCTACACCGATTGCGAGCGTCATAACCGGTATGCCCGCTGGCATCTGAACGATCGAGAGTAATGAATCCTGACCGCTCAGGGCCTTGGACTGAATCGGAACACCCAGTACCGGGAGGTGAGTTATTGCGGCAGTCATGCCGGGCAGATGAGCAGCCCCACCAGCGCCGGCTATGATAACTTTTAATCCTCGTTTCTCAGCCGTTTCAGCATACGAATACAGAAGCTGAGGCGTCCGATGAGCGCTCACAATTTTCGCTTCGTAGGGTATTTCAAACTGTTTGAGTAAATTAGCTGCTTCTTTCATCGTTGGCCAGTCAGACTGACTGCCCATAATAATTCCCACAGCTGGACTGTTTGTATCTTCCATATGTGTAGAGATGCGAATTTTGGAATGGAGTTCAACCCTGGAAAAGCGAGTGCTTCGTTTTATAAGAAGACCCGGGCGCTATTCAAGCATCGCGCACAGAGGGCTGATTTAGAATACTTTACTCGCTTTCCACATCGGGCTTTATCAGATGCACGTCACGTTGTGGGAATGGTATGGTGATCTTAGCCGTTTGAAGTGCTTTAAATATTGCCATGTTTATAGCAAAACGAGTGCGGTGGTAGCGTTCGGTCAACACCCAGACGCGGAACCCGATATTTATAGAAGAATCGGCAAATTCATCAATCCCGACTTCAAACTCACGTTTTTTAGCAATCCCATCAACCGCTTTAATGGCTTGGTGTACACATTTAATTGCCTCTTCAGGGTCGGCGCCATAGTCGATACCAACAACAGCATCAACGATACGATAATTCTGGGAGTTGATGAAAATTTCCCCCAGCACCTGACGATTTGGGATGGTGATCTTTTCATCGTCTTCATTGAAGAGTTGCGTGCTACCCAGATTCAAACGATCGACAATACCGGTCAGTCCGTTCAGCGTCAGCGTATCACCCACTTTAAATGGCCGTGTGATGATCAAGACGATCCCTGCTCCATAATTGGAAACCGGACCCTGAACAGCCAAACTTAAGCCAAAAGCGCCCGCACCTAATAACGCGATGAACGGTGTAATTTCTATCTCCAGTTTACTCAGCGCCATAATAACAGCAAACCCGATAATAATTACCTTTGAAAAGCTGGAGAAAAAACGAGCGAGCGTGATATCAATCTCACGCTTTTCGCAAATTTTGAAAACGATCTTAGAGAAATTTTTAGCCAACCAGAATCCAAGAAAGACAATGATTGCCGCCAGCAAAAGGCTGGCACCTCTTGCTGCAAGCCATTCCAAAAATTTTATTCTTAACTCATCTATTTGCTGCAATTCTTCATCAATCATGTCATCTCGTTAGCCGCAAAAACCAATTTTGGGAAGAATAAAATCAGTTTTATGCGGATTTAAACCAACAGAGCTTGTTTGGAAAATTTTTGTACTGTCTGATTTAAAGCGGTGTGAATATATTTTTCTAATTCTTCGTGTTCGGTAATTATTCTTCCATTAATTTCTATGACGAATTCTTTGTTTTTTGCATCGTCTATCAGCTTTTCAACTATTTGAGGTACTGTGTTTTCGCCATTCATATAGCTTCCGGCGACTCGATCAAAATAGTTAATTAGTATTCGCTCATGCCTCAAGCTAGTTACCCATTGCTTGCTTGTTTGTGTTATCTGATAGAAAGCCACCTTAAATAATTTTGGCCGGTCCAAATTTCTTTCGCTAAAATTGCCGGGTTCTAGAGAAATATCCAGAAAATCCCTCAACAGCAGCATCAATCCATTCTCTTCAAGGATTTCCTCAATTTCACCTGGTTCGGCTGTTTTTACTTTTTCGTTCGATTGACGAACGACTTCTTCAAATGGGAGTGGATTACATCTATTCGCAGCGAGTGTCAGCATGATTGCTTTCATCGCAGGAGATTCGGAAGAGATTGAGTTTTTCTTATCTTCGTCCAGATAAAAACGCATTACCGTTCTATCTTCAAGGTCTACATCGCCGGATGGCCTTTCCAGCTTAACACTCGAGCTTAGAGCAAAATCTTTGATTACAGACTTACTGAGTTCACGCTGAATTCGTACATTGCCATGACAGAGTAAGGTCTGTCTAAAGCGCCGATTGGTGATGAAATCCATATATTGCTCGGTGCGGACTATCTCATTGATTCCTGATAATTTTTCAGCGATCTGATTGGGGAGATTGTTGACGTACATATTAAAAAGCGAGCATTCCGAAAGATATTGAAGGTTGTACTTATGGGCTTCATCCATGAATTCGCTGAAATAAAATTGTCGATTATCTTCCTCCAAATATTCGTGCCTCAAGTAATCATCCGTGTAATTCGCAAACTTCTCTGTTTCGCTTTTCAACATGTTTGCATAAGGGTTGTCACTGCTTGCAAGTGCTTCATTGATAAAACTCAGCACTATTTTAGCCTGAGATATTTTTTCCTCTAGATCAGTAAATTGACGAGAATGGTAAAGCATCATATCTCTGATCGTTCGGATCATGTTCCAGCCTGGCAGTGTATTGTAGCTAACGTACGCAATGCCTTTTGGAGATAAATGTTTTGAGAAGATTTCCAAAATTTTGTCCCTTATCGGATCCGGCACCCAAGAGATCACTCCATGGCAGATAATGTAGTCAAATTCACCGAAGTCCTGATCAACGCTCGCAATTGACATATGTTTCAGCTCAATATTTTGCAGGTTCATTTTTTCAATATTTTCCCTGCCAATATCGATCTGAACTTTTGATAAATCCAACCCGACAAACTTACCGTCAGGATACTTAACCGCATGCGGTATTATATTACCACCATCGGCACATCCAATATCGAGAACCCTTGCAGTCTTCACATCCGGTGCATCTAGCCCGAATAACCTGCCAATCGTCCTCAGATAATCCGGTCCACTCGTGGGATATGGATAACTTTCGTAAGGTACTTCGTCGTATGGATTGACGCTATTCTCTTCTGCTTTTGATTCCATTTGATTTGCTTGTCTTAAATTAGACAAATCAGCAATTCAAATAACACCCTCACACTAACCTTCCAAAATCATAATGCACTAAGCCATTCATCTTTATTGCGAAGCGCTTCAGGCGTGTGTCCCGCTACTCGCAATTCTCGTAGACTCAAAGACCCACTGCGCTTGGCGAGCCGTCTGCCAGTGGAATCAAACATCAGTGGCACGTGGTGAAACTGTGGTGGCTCCAGCTCCAAAGCTTCGTAGATTAACAATTGTCGAGCTGTTGACAGTAAAAGGTCCTCCCCGCGAACCACTTCTGAAATCTGCATGGCCGCATCATCGGCAACCACTGCCAGTTCATACGCGGGAAAACCATCTTTGCGCCAAACTAAAAAGTCCCCAAAATCCTGCTGGCAGTTAAATGAGCAAAGCCCCTGGCAACTATCTTCGAACTCAATCTTCCTGTGCTCCGGCACCCGAAAGCGCCAGTTTGTGCTCCCCGGGCTCGTAGCTGCTCTACCAGTTCCCAAAGGTGGTCGCAACCGTTTGGGGTAAATCGGCTCGCGGGTTTCAGTTGCTTCATGCGGCGCCTGCGTCGCATTTGCCACATCTTTGCGGGACTGCGTGCATGGATAGATAACATCGGCCTTTTTAAGCCGTTCCCAGAACTCTAGAAAAGAAGACATTCGTACACTTTGCCGGTAGGGCGCAAACGGCCCGCCAACTTCCGGACCTTCGTCCCAGGAACATCCAAACCAGCGCAAGTCTTCCATGGCCGCTTCGGAATACTTGGTTTCGCAACGATCTGGATCCAGATCCTCACAACGATAGATCAATTTACCGCCAGCTTTGCGCGCACGTAACATTGCTATCCAAAAAGTACGTGCATGCCCCAGATGCAAATAACCGGATGGGGTCGGAGCAATGCGTCCACGATAATTTGAACTGAGTTCATGAATTCTCATTTTAATTGTTTCGCAAAAATTATAAGGTTGCACGTAGGTTGCGCACAGATTTAATCAAAAATTCAAAGCAAAAATCTTGATTCACTAAAAGCCATGAAAGCTTATTATCTTTGTATTCGTCTTTTCGCATTTTTGTGCCTGAGCACACTAACATCTCAAGCGATACCACTTGCCAGCGCGAAAGTACTGGTTGTAGAAGGAAAAGCAAGCTACGGCGTGCCCAAAGAAGAGAACATGCCTTTGACCGAAGGCACCATTCTCACTCAGGGAGATAGCATTGTTACAGGAAACAACAGTGTGGTACATCTCATATTCTCCAATGGCGCTGGATTGACGATCGAAGAGGGCTCTAATTTAGTATTTTCAGAACTTGAGCAAAGAGCCTTCTGGAAGAGTTATCCCTCAGAAATACCCAAAGAAGAGTACAGCCGATCAAAAACCATTTTGGAACTCAAGTACGGAAAGATAAAAGGACATGTAAGCAGTTTACGTGAAGACTCAGAATTTCGCATCAATACCATTTTGGGTGATGTTGAAGCCTCAAAAAACTTGTTTTTTGTGGAACTCTTTTACAGCCCACTTATGAGCGAATATGTCCTGAATGTTCAAAATATTAACGGATTGGTTAATCTGTATACAAAATTCTCGGGTTATGTAAAATTCGGGCGCAAAGGTGTCGCTAAAAAATCATATGATGCAACCTCCGAAATAACTCAAATCATTCGTATCCCGCCTAATAAGATACTGTCCATTAAAAGCTCAAGTCTTGATAATGCATTCAAAACCGCGGACTATCCGCTCCCAAAAACTGCAAGATCCCAGCTCGTATTTGGGCTAGAGGCCATTGAGCCCTTTCCTGCCGATCAGGAAGTTATCGAAGTTAGCCCAAATGGTACGCTGGGCCCCCAAGCTGACGAATAGCGAGGAAAGGTTCGTAGCCGTTTTTTAACGAAAAGTATCTAAATTTGCACAAAGCTAATTCTCTAAAACATTTGTTCATAAATGTTTTAGAGAAAAGGTTGCCGCGGAAAATTCACTTTAGAAATGTCGCGCATCTACCTATCGCCTCCCGATATCCAAACAAAAGACTACACTGCGATTCAAGCAGTTCTTGCTTCCAACTGGGTTGCGCCGGCAGGGCCACATCTCAAGCTTTTTGAAGAAACGTTGGCCCAAAAAGTTAGTCGCGCGCATGCGCTTGCCGTTAATTCAGGCACTGCTGCCTTACATCTGGCCCTGAAGGTGCTGGATGTAAAGCCGGGTGATAGCGTGATCTGCCCGACATTCACCTTTGCTGCCAGTGCAAATCCGATACACTACTGTGGCGCCGAACCTATTTTTGTCGATAGTGAGCCTGAAACATGGAATATCGATCCGGAACTGCTGAAAACAGCACTGGAGAAATGCGCTGCCAAGCGACAGTTGCCCAAAGCAGTCATCGTCGTACATCTGTACGGTCAGTGTGCAAATATGGATCCGATCGAAAGCATATGCCGCACATACGAGATCCCGATCATAGAAGATGCTGCCGAGGCACTGGGAGCAGCCTACAAGGGTAGACCTGCCGGATCAATGGGAGCACTTTCATTTTTCTCATTCAACGGCAACAAGATCATAACCACTTCCGGCGGTGGCATGTTGCTCTCAGACAACGCAACATGGATCGAACGAGCACGTTTTCTGGCGACCCAGGCTAGAGAACCGGAACTTCACTACGAGCATACTGCAATCGGGTACAACTATCGGTTGAGCAACGTGCTCGCCGGACTGGGTTTGAGTCAGCTTGAGGATCTACAGCGGCGAATTGCGGTACGCCGCAGACACTTTGAATCGTATCGCGATGCGCTCGCTGATTTGCCAGGTGTCAAGTTTATGCCGGTCAACGATCCCGAATCCGTAAACTACTGGCTGACCTGCTTGACTGTAGACCCTACCGTCAGCGGCACATCGCGTGACCAGATAATCCGGATACTGGAAGCTGCAGACATCGAAGCCCGCCCCTTATGGAAACCGCTGCACCTGCAACCAGTCTTCAAAGACCACACCTTTATCGGTGGCAAATGTGCCGAGACTCTCTTTGCAGAAGGCCTTTGTCTGCCCAGCGGCTCATCCATGCAACCGGAAGAACGTTCCAGAGTTATAGAAGTCGTACGCTCATGCTTCCCGTAGTTGTTTCAGAAAAATCATAGTACGTCTAAAAATTTATAATGTTGCGATTAACGCCTAACTTTTAGTGCCTAACTTTTTTCTCAATGACTGCACATGGTTTACTGAACTTTCTTAAATTCCGAGCACTGGGATTGTTGCTGTTCTATGCATTGCTCTGTGGAATCAGTTATTTCACCGCGTTTCAGTTGCGATTCGATTTCAACGTGCCAGAGAATTTCATCTCAGACATGGTTCACACGATCTGGTGGGTTGTTGGTCTTAAACTGGCCCTGCTGGTCGCCTTCGGACAGGTCAATTGCGTGCTTGCATATTTCCGTTTGTCCGACGCCATACAACTTTTTACAGGTTTGTTTATTGGTAGCGCCTTCCTCGTCATTTTGTGGTATGGCTATTCAGGAGCAGGTATGCCGCCACGTGCAGTGATTCTAACTGATTTTCTACTCAGTTTTCTTTTGCTTGCCGGATTCAGGGTTGCTCTGCGAATTCATGCCAGCAGCAGTCTGAGTGACTGGCTTAACTGGGATAAGAGTGAACACGTAATTATTGTCGGTGCCGGTGAAGTGGGCGCTGGAATCTGTTCCGAATTGAAGGACAAAACACGCTTTGGAATGCGCCCTGTTGCACTCCTGGATGACGACACGAAAAAAATCGGTCACTATGTACATGGTGTTTTAGTAGCCGGTCCTGTAGATCAGCTGGCCACCGTCGCCAAACGCTATGGAGCGCATAAGGTAATCGTCGCTTTTCCTTCCGCACCGGTCCGTCGAATACGCGAAGTGGTCGAAATTGCAAGGGCAGCACAGCTTCCGGTAGAGAGTGTACCGGCAATGACAGATCTGCTGAGTGGGCGGGCAAAGATCACACAACTGCGCCCAGTCGCAATGGAAGACTTGCTCGGTCGCAAAAAAGTGGATCTGAACTCGGACAAGATTTGTTCCATGCTCCTGGGAAAGCGCGTACTGGTGACCGGTGCAGGCGGTAGTGTAGGGCAGGAGCTGGTCACGCAAATCCTCGAATACGCACCTGAAGCGATGCTCTGCGTGGATCAGGCGGAAATTGCTCTCTTCAACCTGCAGCAGGACATTTTGCAAACAAACGATAACAGAGGCATTGTGCAAACGCTCATTCTCGATGTCTTACAAAAAGATGCACTGGAAGTAGCTTTCAAACGCTTTAAACCGGAGATCATCTTCCACGCCGCAGCACACAAGCATGTGGGCCTGATGGAATCTCAACCGGTGGAAGCCTTGAAGAACAACTTCTTTGCAACCGCCCAACTGGTTCGTCTGGCCAGCACATTTGGAGTCGATCGATGCGTACTTATTTCGACGGATAAAGCGATCAATCCAAGCAGTGTAATGGGTGCCAGCAAGCGGCTCGCCGAACTCGCTCTGCTTGAGCAGCAGCAGGCCCCCGGCCACCAAACCCGATTCATGGCAGTTCGTTTCGGTAATATCCTGGGATCCTCCGGCAGCGTCATTGAGGTTTTCAAGCAACAACTGGCAAAAGGCGGTCCACTCACTGTTACCGATCCCGAAGCCACGCGTTTTTTCATGACCGTTCAGGAAGCCGTTGGCCTGATTCTGCAAAGTGCAACTCAGGGGCAGGGTGGAGAAATCTTTGTTTTGGATATGGGAGAGCCGATAAAAATCATCGATGTGGCCCGACAGATGATCGCGCTCAGTGGTCATCAGGAAGCCGATATCGAGATTGAGTTTACGGGACTTAAACCCGGCGAAAAGTTACACGAGGAAGTACAGCACTTGAGCGAGACCCTGCACCCTACGGATCATCCGCAAGTATTGCGCTTTGTTACCGGAAAGGATTCTACCTATTCGATTGACGCAGCACTGGCAGAATTGAATGGCGCATTTTCAACCGGTGATATCGCCCGGATCAAACAGTTGATGCGGAAGTATGTTCCCGAATACACGCCATATCTGGATTGACACACTTTGATGGGCTTGTTAACAACTATGTTCCTGAAATTATTAGTA
Source organism: uncultured Opitutia bacterium (assembly GCA_963922575.1). Taxonomy (GTDB): domain Bacteria; phylum Verrucomicrobiota; class Verrucomicrobiia; order Opitutales; family Coraliomargaritaceae; genus Lentimonas. Next base: position 30,805 of record CAWUII010000010.1, on the reverse strand, counting down.
AGTGCTTATGGACGAAGATCTTAAAAAGAAAGTATCCCCGATCGGTAAGAAAGAATACGAAAAAGAACTGTATCGCCTTCAAGTTGAGCTGGTTAAATTAAAGGAATGGATTATCCACAATGGTCTTAAAGTTGTGGTGATCTTCGAAGGTCGTGATGCAGCTGGCAAAGGGGGCGCCATCAAGCGGATAACGGAACATCTTAACCCACGCGTGGCAAAAGTCGTCGCACTGGGGACGCCTACGGAACGGGAAAAAAGTCAGTGGTACTTTCAACGCTATGTACCGCATCTGCCGGCAGCCGGTGAAATCGCATTATTTGATCGAAGCTGGTACAACCGCGCCGGTGTGGAACGTGTTATGGAATTTTGCACGGACAATGAATATCAGGAGTTTCTGCGTACGGTGCCCATGTTTGAAGATATGCTGATCGGTTCCGGGATTACTCTAATCAAGTACTGGTTCACCGTCAGTGCCGATGAACAGGAACGCCGCTTCCAGTCACGCATCAAAGATCGCACCAAGCGCTGGAAACTAAGCCCGATGGACCTGAAGTCGCGCAACCTCTGGGTGGAATATACCAAGGCCAAGGACGAGATGTTTCGCTATACCGACAACAGAAGAGCCCCCTGGTATGTGGTGAACTCTAATTTCAAGAAGACATCACGTCTTAACTGCATCCGCCACCTGCTGAGCATGTTTGATTACGAAGACATCAAGCCGGAACCGATCGAAGTCGGTGAACGGAAAACGAGCTCCAGAGGCTACATTCGCACGCCCGTAGAACATCTGAACTTTGTGCCGGATCACTACGGAGACGGTAAGAACGAAGATGTTGGCTAGGCTGACCCACCTGCCACCGATCGGATATGGATTCTCATCATCTTATGATAAAATAACCAGTAGGTATGTTCCAATATTTTGAACTAGTCATCAACACGCTATTCAGCCCACAGGTCATTCTTTTGGGCCTCGTTATCTACTTGATCAAATACAGGCAGGATATCGTCGACAGAATAAAATCAATGAAACTATTCGGCGCTGAAATCGACCTGGAGCACATTGAAAAATCGATCGACAGTGCTGTGATGAAAATTGATCATCTGGAGAGTAAGCTGGATCACTTAAAAGATGATTATATAAACAAGTCCAAAGAAAGCTTTGACCCCATCGCTCCTGCAAAAGACCTGGATAAATTAGGCCGTGAGTTAAAGGCGATCGCTGCAGCACTGGATGACATTGATTTTGTTGTTAAGTATCTGCAAATAGGTTCGGACCCGGATGTCGTGTATGCTGCCGGTTGCGCTATTCAAGTAAGGCCACAGCCGAAGTTTTTGAATCCGCTATTGGAATACATTACACAAATTACTGCAGATAAAAAACTAGGAGGCATTCGCATGCGAATTGCCTTTAAACTACTTCAATGCCTGGAAAAAATTATCGCTACAGACAGCCGAAGAGACCAGCAGGTGATTTCGGCGGCAGAAATCCAACGAACGATTGAAACGATTCAAGCATTTGCTGCACACCCTATCTGCGATGCGGATCGCCCAACAGACGGTTCAGACGGCATACCCTTAAAAGTAGAAAAGTTGGTAAAAAAATTTGAGGCTGCGGTGAAGAAAAGAAATTCGTAGCACGAAGTTTATAGCAAGCGTTTCCAGCGCCTGACAGCCAGATCTGACTCCAACGCCCGCTTGCTCAAGCTGCGCGCTAACTTTTTCGGTTAAATTCAGCAGGATTCACAATCATTCTTCCACAGAAAATAGCGAGGAACTAAGTTTAAGGTTAAACGCCTGATTACAAAAGACTAACTTCTGAATTAAGGATTAACCCTTTCAGATGAAATGCCCCTGGAGGAGATATCAAAAAAAATGAACTTTTAGTTTGACACTTAAAATTTCCCTCATATGAAGCTTTTTTGATTATCAATGTATAAGGGTCAAAGATATAGTGTTTCTAGTTGCTTCGAGTTGGAGCCCCTCGAGCCACGTATTATGTTATCAGGCGATGCGGGTGTAGCAGTTGCCGATGTTTCTCAAGTAGTCGTTAATCACAATGATTCCGGAAAACTAGAATCTTATAATGAGAATGAGCAAAATTTGATTGGCTTTTATGACCCTGGGACTAACTTTGATCCAGATTTCGATGTTGATGAAGAAACATCCAAAGTAGTCAATCAGAATGAAATATCGGAAGATGGTGCAGGTGTTGCCGAAGAGGCTTCCTTGCATAGTAACAGCTCCTCGCAATCTGTTTTTCCTGGCCAATTGGCAGAACTCAGCGATGAAGACACGATCGCGTTGCCTCTTCCGGAGCACGGTATAATCAACGATTCTTCGACTGCCAGACTGGTGGATACTTTGAATGTGCCTAACGCACCACCAGTTGAGGACGAAGGTATTTTCAGTTATGTTTCCAGTGATGAAGGGGAACAAATTATTATCGGGTTAAACCCGGAAAATTTATCTCTGATTGAAATTCGGGATGGGTTAACAGGAACATTGTTGTCCAGTCGCTCAGTCGAAGGGTTGCGTTCGATTTACATTGAGGGGAGTGATAATGGAGATGATTTTCTCACGATTGATTTTACCAATCTCTTTGAGTTAGCAGGTGGTATCCACTATGATGGTGGAAATGAATATTTTGATACTTTGGAAGTTATTGGAGTATCAATCGGGTCTTACACTCCAGGGAATGTTTTTGGTGATGGAATTATTGTGGCCAATGAGACAGTCATCAACTTTACTGGCTTAGAGCCGGTTTACATTGATGGATCAACCGTGAGTGGATCGCAAGGCGGTCTTGAGACAGGTGGGTTGCCCTCCAGTTTTACGTTCACAACTCCGGGTGGTACGGATGTAATTACAATTGATAGCCCCGCTGCAGGTGAAAATCGTATATCAGGATCCAGCGGAGGAGTGGATTTTGAATCAATCACTTTCAGAAACGTAGGCACTGTGATTGTCGATACGGGAGCAAATGATTCAGCAGACAACGAAGATGATATCATTACCATAGATTCCTCAGGTCTGGTAGCGTCCGGATTACAAAATTTTAGCATCGTAACCGGTGAGGGTGATGATCGGGTAGTGATCAATTCAAATGGTATTTCATTACCGGTGTCTGGTGGTGGTTTTTCCGTTACCGGAACTTCAGTGGAAACAGATCTGAATCTGGAAAACTACGAGGGTCTGCTAAGAACAGCCGCCAGTTCTTTAAATACAATTGCAGCAGATTATGCTGCTCTTGGTTTTCTCAGTGCAGATATCTGGGGAACACGGTTGTCAATCAACCAGTTGGTGAGCAATGTTGTGGAGTATTTGGATGTTGGGGCCGTATTGGATGCTTATCTGGATGAAACCGATCCTGCAGACACATCCGTGAGTGGGTACGTCGAATACCTGACGAACAATTGGCTAAATACTTTAGCGTTTGCAGGTGGAGTCAGTCCGTTTTCAGTTGCGGTTACAGCTACAGGTTTCACGTTGAGCTTTAATGGCAGTGCGGCGTTTAACCGCAGCGCTACACTTTCTCTGGGTGCAGAAGGGGAAGAACTTGGTTTACGCATTAATAGCCTGCTTGATTTCTCAATCAATACAGATTTGGATTTTGATGTTTCGTTTGATCTGAGCGATGGGTCTGTCGTATTTGATGTGTCCAATTTTAATATATCTGCTTTGGCAAATTCCACTGGCATTGTTGCAGAGGGTTGGATCGGACCTTTGACTGCATCTGCGGGTAAGGCGGGAGACGAAGGAGTCGCAGGGGTTAGTTTCTCTAATGATATTTCGTTTGATGGGACTGCTTTCAATGTCGTCTCTTCCAGTAGCACGAACATTGACTTACCCTTTTTTGTGACACTTGGCGATGCGGATCTGACGGCAGATAGCAATCCACGTTTCATTGTGACCGGAGACTTCCTAACAGATACAAGCGATCCTGGTTATGTTCAGGTAACTACAAATGGTTTTGCAGAGCTTGCCGACTTTTCAAATCTGGATTTTTCACAGGTAGTTGTTGCGATACAAGGCGTCAGTAACTGGCTGAATGATGTCAGCGATTCTTCGTTTTTCGATCTGGAAATTCCATACCTTGATCTGACGCTATCGGAAGTGGTGCAGTTCTCGGATGCCTATGTAAATGATGTCGTAGGTAAATTGGATCTAGATAGTATTGATTCAATTCAGGACCTGGCGACTGAGTTTGTGAACAAGGCAATACTGCCGGACGGATTGGAAATTAGCTATAATTCTTCCACAAGAGAGTTGATAGTGCCCGTGCGGTTTTCCGAGCTTTGGACTCTGCCGGCGCAGGCGTTGATGTTCGGCGATAATTTATCAGAGACTGATTTAGGGTTGAGTACAGAAGCTTCGGTGGTGCCGGAGTTGACGGTTTCCGGTGGTTTGGATATTGTCTTTGATTTGGATGGTGGCACCGGTGGTGGCTTGGTTATTTTAGCCAGAGATGCGATGGTTGAAGCGGTCGCAAACCTGTCGGTTGACGATCTTACGGTTGCGGCACAACTCGGTGTACTTGGCCTGACTCTTGGCGGTTTCGGCTCGGGCTCTCAGATTGTTGTCAATACAACAACACGTGCTATCCTGGACGAAGACAAGAATGATGCTACAACGAATGACCGCACTTTCGATTTTGCTGACATTATAGAAAATGGCCTGTTGGATAAGATTGATTTCGATGTGTCGGGCGATGCTTTAGCAACATTGAAGGGTATTACAGTGGATGGCGACTTCGGTGATTTGCTGGTGGATCCGAATTCGGCGATTTCACTGGAGATCCTGGATTTATTGGCTCCGGAAGGTGTAACCGTCACGCTTCCGGAATTAGGTCAAATACTCGATCTCAGGAACATTCGCTTTGAAAATGTCATTGGCGCTCTTCGCGAAGGGCTCAATGTTCTGGATAACTCTCTTGCTGAAACGGATTTTTATACCACGGCCATTCCCGGAGTGAATCGTTCTATTCAGGATCTGTTCGCAGTTGTCGATGAATTCAGCGGACGCCTGCAAACCGCAGTGGCAGAGCGTGGTACTTTATTGCAAGGCTTTGAGTCGGTGATCGAAGATTCGCTGGGTATTGTCGACAATAATACTCTCGCACCACTTGATCAGGCATTCGCATTTATTTTAGAAGAAGGCATTTTCCGCGTGCATACAAACTGGTCTGAAGTGTTTACTCAGATGGTTGATTTTAGCCTCGATCTTGCAGAGTTGCGGTCGATTTCCGGCCTGGATGAATTTTTCGGATTTGAAGATATTGATCAGTTAACGGATTCATTAAATATCGAGGCCGCTTCCCAGATAGAAGTATTTGCCCGGATAAATGCCACAGTTGACGTCGGCATCGTGCTTGAATCTTTGGAAACAACTCCGCTAACGCCGGAAATTTTTGTATATGACTATGATCCCAACACTGAAGAAGGCACACGGGTTATTCTGAGTACACGAGTTGAAGCCGATCGTTTGAATCTCAGTTTCAAGTCGGGGAAATTTGTGTTCAAAGTTGCCGGTGGCGATATTACGATCGATGCCGATGGTGAAGCCTACACGAATGATTACGCAGTTTTAACGATCAACGTGGATCAACAAAGTGGTCCCGACGATGATGGCCGTCTCCAGCTAACTGAAGATTTAGCAAACAATCTCGAATGGTCTTTAACCGGAGCGATCGATCTTGCCTTGCCACTTGAAATCGGAACGGACGAAGCCAGTGCGGCAATTGGCACCTTGCTGGTTACCAGTAATAAAGAAATTTACGGGGACTTTGCCTTGCAGGCTTTAGTACAGCATCTGGTGACAGGTAAACCAGCAGAGCAGCCTTCGTCCGTTAAGCTCGAATTTCCCAATGTTTTGGATACCATCTTGGAGCTGGGCGGCAATGTGACGCTGGCCAATTTATTGAATAATCCCGCAAACATTATTGACGGTGTCGATACTGCGCTGGAGACGGTGCAACTCCTGCTTGGAGATGGCTTGGGCGCTGAGTTGCCACTCGTCGGCAGTTATCTCTATAGTATTTCCGGATATATTGGAGATGTGCGCACCGGAGCCTTGGCTGAGCTGCGTACGGCAGTCAATGTGAGTCCAATCGAATTGGTTCGGGATGGTTTATGGAGCGCTTTGGGCACCGGTGGTTTGGATGTGCTGTTAGATCGAAATAACGACTCAACTGTAACTGCAGACGATGTGGGTATTTTTTGGGTCAAAGAAGATGGAAGCACGGAACTATGGCAGAGTGGTGTTGAAGCGCCGAGTAATGTAATCGGTGTTGAATTTGATCTTAATCTGGGGAGTACGGTGCGTGGCGATGGAATTTCGCTGGACTTTGACTTTACGGATATTGGCATCAGTCTGGATGGCAGTCTTGTTCCGGAGCTTACCTGGGCCTACGATCTCCACTTCGGGTTAAGCACCGATGAAGGGTTTTACCTGGTCACTGATGATACCGCTTCTGAGTTCGTCGTGGATGTCGGATTCTTCCTGGATGGTGAGAATGGGAATCCATTTACGGGTATCGGTATCCTGGGGCCACTGTCGATGTCGGTCGTCGACAAAGACCGTGATCCCGGCAGGGAAGGGTTTCAGTCCAGCGGTGTGTTTGGTTCTCTGGTTCTGGATATAAATGGAGACAGCAATGATCACGTCACTGTAAATCGAATTCTGAATACGCCGAAAGACACGTTGTTTGATCTGGATGTAAGCCTTGCCGCCGATATTAATTTCGCGGTTACTCTGGGGCTCGAAGCAGGACAAGGTAACTTTAGTCTGCCCGAGCTTTCCGCAGATCTGGAATTTGACTGGGGCTGGAGTTATGCGGGCGGCGCCACTGCGCCAGAGTTGAGTTTAAAAGATATTACCCTGGATCTTGGCTCCCTGATCAGTGATTTTGTGACGCCGATCGCCAACCGTGTCGCCGATACTTTGCGTCCCATTGGTGGATTCCTGGATGCACTTACGGATACACTGCCAGGCCTGGATCAGATCGATGGTTTTGGCGAAGGTCTGGATGATGAGGGTAACCCTCAACGGCCAGCGAACATTCTGGGAATCATCAATTTTGTTAACGAGCTGGAAGGGCGTAGACAAATTGACTGGTCTTTTATTAATGCGGCGGATGCAGCGCTCGATCTGGTCGAAACCATCAATAATATCCTGAACTATTCCGGTTCCATTGCTTTAGGTTCCATTTACGGACTGGCCACTGGCGAAGTTACCTGGGAAGCGGCGAGTAACCAGAATATTCCCTCCGGCCTGGAAGATAGTTTCGAAGAAATTACGGTATCCACCCAAGGAGGCAGTACCGACAGCTCGCGCAGTGGATTTGTCATTTTTGATTACATCAAGGATATTGGCAACTGGGCAAAATTGTTGCAGGGCGACTCTGCAACTCTGTTCACTTACGAATTGCCAATTCTGGAAGCAGAGTTTGCGTTTGATAAAGTAATCGGGCGTTTTCTCGCCGGGCCGATACCGATTTCGATTGCAGGTTTCGGAAGCATCAAACTGGCTGCCGACCTGGCATTTGGCTTCGATACCTTTGGGATTCAAAATGCAATTAAGAACAGCAATCCATTACAGGCTGTCGATGGTTTTTATATTGCAGATACAGATATTGCTACCGGAAAAGAAAAACCTGAGTTTAGCCTTTCTGCTGACATTGGAATTAAGGCGGGTATTGACGTTGTGCTCGCAGAAGCAGGCGCTCAGGGAACGATTACTTTCCTGGGTGAATTTGATATCAATGATCCCAATGACGACGGAAAACTCCGTATTTCAGAACTGGACGAACTCCTGCGGTATGACGCTACTAACACTGTACCAACACTGCTGGATCTGGGAGCGTTTAATGGTCTTTACAACCTGTTTGATATCAACGCCCGTTCAGATGCTTTTGTCTCACTGTATGCGCGTGCTGATTACATTATCGGCGAAGTTGATTACACTTACAATTTACTCCAGTATAACCTCTTTAACTGGGGTTATCAGGCGCCTGATCCCGTGCCGACTCTGGGAAGTGTAGTCGGCAGCACGCTTTACATTCACTCCGGTTCCCGCGCCTCTCAACGTGCATTTATAGATACCGCCGATGGTGGTGAGCGTTTTGTATTAAGTGGCGATGGCAATGCGCTTACAGTCAGTTACAACGACTTCACGCAGAGCTTCAATGGAGCCGGCATTACGCAGGTGATTTTCGATGGCGGCGCCGGTAGCGATGTTCTGGATGCTTCCAATCTGGCTGGAATTTCCATTGAATTTGATGGTGGTGTCGGCAATGACTCTGTGATTACCGGCAGTGGCAATGGTCATCAGTTAAGTGGAGGCGAGGGGAATGACAAACTGGATGCAACTCGGTCCAGTGGCGCTGAGCTGTGGGGTGGTTCAGGTGATGACCGGCTTTTCGGTGGCAGTGGTGACGACATTCTAGTGGGTGAAGCCGGGATTGACAGTCTTATTGGAGGTGCCGGGCAGGATGTTCTGGATGGCGGCACTGAAAACGACGATCTGGCCGGCAATGCCGGAGTCGACACGTATCGGTTTGCCGACGGCTGGGGTGAGGATCGGTTCAACGATCTGGAGGGACGCGTTCTGCTCGACTTTAGTGGGCTGGTAAATGAAACACTTATCGATGGGCCGGGGCAGGTATCGTTTGAGTTCTCAACCGAAACCAGCCGCCTGAATGTGGGTCGTGCGAACGCGAGTATAATCGATAATAACGATCGGGTGGTGGGTCTGATTAAACAACCCGCCAGATCTGGCGACTTCAAAACGATCAACCTCATCGAGGAACTGGGTGACCAGTATTCCAACTTTATCCTGGATAGCAGTTCGCAGCGAGGCGCGGTCAAACTCATAGAAGCAACTGACTTTGCCAGTTCCGGAATTTTCTACGTCGCTCCCGAAATTACCAGTCCGGTACTTACGGAAGCTGGCAAATTGACTGAAGCCAATGGCACGGAAGAATTCAGCGTTACGATCAACGCGAGTTATCAGGTCAACGACAAGGTATCCTTGGAAGTTTCGATCCCAGTGGAACTGCGTTTTACCAATGGATACTCCGGGTTGAACGGCGATGTGGACCGAATTCCTGAAGAGTTGTCCGGTCAACTCGATCGCATGCGTTTGCAGCAACGTCTGAATTTCCTGGGTTATATTGGCAGTAATGGCAGTCCTCTTGTCGTTGACGGTGATTTTGGCGGTGCGACTTCCAACACGCAATGGGCAATCGGCCATTTCAATGCGGTGATAGATGGTGAGACAACGGTGACTCCAACCGATACGCTTTCGACCGAAGCGAAGAAGTGGATCAATGCATCCAATGCGCCGCGCTGGGTAGGGCTTCCGGGAAGCATCGGCAGTGAGGTGCACTTAACCAACTCAACGGATGGCAAGCAATGGGCGACTGATTGGATTCTGAAGCCGCTGTTTTCTGTAGCACGCGGGCTTGATAGTGATGCGCTTGGTAATCTGGTTTTATTGCCACTGAGTGATATTCAGGGAAGCACTGCCAACCGGGCTTCCGGTTTACAGGTATCCATCAGTAAGCCGGCGGATCAAACTAGTTTTGTGGCTCAGATAGCAGCCTTCCAGAATGTGAGTGGCATTGGCAAGATCATCGTTGCTGAAGATATCACCGCGGAGGTACAGGCTTTGATTGAAGGCGATCTGAGCTTCGTGCTCGAAGTAGATGTCAGCATTGGCACCGGTACTTTTGTAGTTGTGGCCGCTGCTCAGGAAGCGAAGTACAATCCGGTTTTAAACCGCGCGCAGCAGCAGGCTCTGCTGAGCCTGTTTGAACGTGTGGATGACCTTGGTAAGGATTTGGGCGCTTCGGGAGCCTTACAGGGTGATTTGCCGGTAGAGGCCGCAGGGGAAGAAGGAGCGACCAATATAAGTGAAACCGTAGGCCCTGAGAATGTTGGGAGCTTCCTGCGTCTGGAAAATGCGTTTCGTGCATACATGAGTGCACTGGAAAATGGAGAAGATCCGGATGTCGAGGAGTTGGCCGATGCGTTACAGGAGTATCTAACTGAGTTGGTCGGTGGTGATGCCGAAGCGGGTGGTAAATTGCCGGTTACGATCGAGGTGGGCTATTCGCAGGATACGGAAATTTTGCAGTTTGATGTACGCGCTGAAATTCGGAAGGATTTCCTGGCGACACTCGGCTTTGCTTCTCAGGCAGAGGAGGGGGCGAAACAGGTGTTCTCGATTCCGCTGATTTATGAACTGGATTTTAGTTTTGGTATCGATCTTACCAATGTAAATCAGGGCAACGACATTGCTCCGACAGATTTGTTCTTCATGTTAAATGCGCTCGATATCAAATTTGGTGTCAGTGTAGATGAACTCAACTTCGATCTGAATCTTGGTGCGATCCGACTGGCGGTAACCAAAGCGACGATTGAATTTTTTGTCGGTGCCAACGTTACCATTGCAGACGGTCTGGCTGTCGAAAACCGCATTACTTTAGACACACTCATTGATAATGACTTCGATGATTTGTTTGTTGTCAGCACTATTGGTCTCGAAAATGGCCAGGTCGATATATCCGCTGAAGCCGCTTCGCTGAAACTGGGGCCGCTGACGGCTTCCATAACGGATTATCCAAACGAAGATGATAACAATCCGGATACAACTGAGGACGCGGACAACTTTGCGTTGCAGGGAAGCTATGGTATCGGGGACAAGACCTTTTCTCTGGATGCAGATATCTGGGACTTGGGAGTATCCAACGTTTTGGCAGCGCGTCTGGAGGGATTTTCAATTAACTACGATCCAAACGCATCGGATGGGCAGGAGATCATCGGTGTTGCCGAAATTCCGAATGTGTCCTTTAAGCCATTTGATTGGAATTTTCCTGTTGCCGGCGTTAGCACAACGGTGAATGGCCAGTCCGTCACCCGCGCATTGAGCATTCGCAATAATGGTTTCTTTCTGGCGAGTCTGCCAGCGATTACCAGACCCAGCGTATCTTTCGGCGATTTGTTTTCGCTGACCAATCCAAGCCTGTCCTTTACCAATATCGATTACACAGAAGGTGTTGGACTAACCGCAGCTTTGGAATTCACGGCCACGGCTGCTTCACTAAATATACTCGATCTGGTCTCTTTAGATATTACAGATTCGGCATTGGATGCGGATGCCTTTGCGATTGATGCGAGCTATGACTTTGAATCCGAAAAATTTGAGATGACACTGGATGAGTCATCTTTAAATGTATTCGATGTCTTTACTGCCAGTTCCAGTGAAATTCTGATTACGTATGATCCGTCCTCAACGGAGAGTCAGAAGATTGCGACCATTCAAAATCTGGATATCGACATACCGGACCTAATCGATCTGCAACCGCTTGAAACACTTCAGCTCTTTAGCGACAAGCTGCTGGCGATCATCGGAGACGAAAGCTTCGATCTGTCTACTCTAGAAGACATCGCTGACTTTCTGATTGCATACCTTGCTCCCGAATTTGCTGGAGATGACGATGCGATTCTGACCCAGATAGATGTTAACACGCTCAGTCTGACGGCTTCTACCTTCGGTGAAAAACTGATTGATTTAACGGATCCGGAAACAGTGGATGTGACGATTAATCTGGGGACGGGTGTGGATTCTCTAACCGTTGATGGCGCAATCGATATTGGTGACAAAGAGATCTTTTTAACTGCGGATGAGATTGTCTTTAACAGTGGAGCGTCGATTACAACGACCAATAATATCGAACTGCGCGGCTCGTCGCGTCTGGATATCGGCCAACGTGACATTACCGAGATCCTGCGCGAGTTTTTCACGATCAATCTCGGCAATCCTGCCAGTCCGGTCAGTCTCAATTTTGATACGCTGGAGCAGCTTTTCCTAGGCCAGTCCTTTGCCTCCATTCATCTGGCCGGTGCCACTCTCCGGGGAAACAACATTCGACTGAAGTCTACTTCCAAGACTACCGGAACTTCAAAATACTTCCTGCCGGTCAATTTACCGGCAGACATTAAACTGGAATTTGAAGGTTTTGCGATCGCATTGGCGAATGTGAACGCACGTTCTGAAGTGAATACCGATGGTGCGACGCTCATTGCCACCGGCGATTTGGATATCGATGTTAAAACAGACATTCAGGTCGAGGCCCTTGCAGGGGCTCAGGTGGATGATGAAGCGACTGCAGAAGCAGAACCCACCAATCAGGATTCAGGGCTGAATGCGACTCTCTCGTTCTCATTTATCGATAGTGATGCTCTGGCAACAGTGAAGGGTGTGACCAGTTTGGATGTTACCGGCGATTTGAATGTTACGGCTAATAACGCCGTGATTGTTTCAACTACGGCGGATGGTAAACCAAAAGAGTCGACGAATGCATTGGGCGGTAGCGTTGCTTTTCTTAAAACCGACATTCGGACGCATGCCCTGATCGAGGATACCGTTACCATGCTCACCGATCCAACAAGTATTGCAGTTGATGCAGATACAATTGTAACCGTGGATACCGAATCGGTGGCCACTTCTGGAGGAGCCACTGCCAATGGTGGCACTGCCGGCGCGGAAGGTAGCAAGCCGGCAGCAGGCGAGGGCTCTGAATCGGTGGGAGCCGCAGTGGATTCCGGTGGTAAGACTACTGAGGGCGATTTGCAGGTGGCCGCTGCGTTGTCGTTGAATCGAGTGGATGCAGAGACGATTGCCCGAATTGATGCGGATACGCTGGTTGCGACTACAGGTTCGTTAAGTGTTTCTACAGAGAACGTTTTGAGTATCGGTGCAAAGGCCAATGGTTCCAGCGTCGATGCCGGCGCTGTCGGCGTCGGTGTGGGTGTTGCGATTAACAATGGAACGATTGCTAACACCGCTTCCATCGACAGCGAAACCCGTTCAAACGGTGTCAGCGTAACTGCAAACACAAGCACAGCGGATAACAAGGAGACCTTCTTTGCTGAATCCATCTCAGGAGCCGGAGCCAAAGAAGTCGGAGTTGCCGGTTCCTTTGCCCGCAATGGTGGCACGGTCGATACGGTTGCAAGGATCGGTGGCACTGCGAATGTCAACGCCGGCGGCGGCAATGTACTGATTGATGCACAAGGTGACTTTTTCATCACAACCCATGCCAAATCATCCGCGACCGGTGGAAGTGGATCGGTGGGCGTGGGCGGTTCGATTGCTCTGAGCTTTGTCGATCTGCTGACTCGTGCAGAGCTTGCGGATAACGCCACTTTAATGAACGTAGGTGACCTGACGGTGACCGCAAGTTCAACGCGAACTGTTACGACCAAGTCCGAAGGCGGCGCTGAAGGTGGTATTGCCATCACTCCGGCTCTATCATTGTCCAATGTGAACCATGTTGCGCAGGCGACTGTTGGCACAGGTGCTGCTCTAACGATAACTGGTGATCTCACTGTAGAAGCGATGCACAACAGCGCTGTTGAAGTATTTGCCGATGCAGAAGTCGGCGGCACTGACGTACTGGTGGGCGCAACTCTGGCGATCAATCAGGATGCCGACAGCACCACGGCTTTACTAAATCGCAGTGTCACTGCAACCGGGCTTGTTTCCATTACGTCTGCATCAGTAAATCTGAGTACAGTTGAGAGTAAGGCAGGCTCCAATGGCGCTACATTTGATACCGGTGGTGGCAATGATAGCGGCGAAACCAGTGATTTTATTAATTTCAATGCCAACGATATCACTTACCCGGGATATATTCGCATTCTTTTGAAAGTACTGGATTTCTTTGGGGTGATTGACCTGAGCAAGTTACGTGCTTTTGGCGACAAGATTAATGGTTTGGTAGAAAAAGTAAATACGATCGCTGCAACAATCGATAAGGTTCAGAATACTCTGGATCGCATTACAAGTCTGCAGAATGATGGTCCAAATGTTGGTATTGCAAATGTCGCTGTCGGCGCGGCGATGAGCGTGAATCAACAGACTTCAACGGTGAGTGCACAAATTGGTGACGGTGTGACGGTTGTTGCCGGTGGTTCGGTGCAGGTAATTAGTCGCACACATACGGACCTGAAAAGCGATGCAACCGGCCTTGCCATATTTAGCAACACAGCGGTGAGCGCTGCGATCGGAGCGAATATCGCTAATCTACAAAATACAGCTTCAATCGGTGCTGGATCAAGTGTCACTGCAACAGATGTTGTGGTTGAAGCAGTTACAGTGGCCGATGAAACCGATGAATTCAGTGTCACTGCTGCTGGTGGCTCGGGGGCGGTCAATAATTCCGGTGTCGCTGGATCGATTGCTATCAATGATGTTGAGAACGACCACAATGCGCTCGTCGGTGATGGCTCGGTGCTGGTTGCAACCGGAATGCTGACTGTTCGCGCGACAAACGGGCTTGCTGTGGAAAATAAAGCAGGTGCCGGGACACTGAGTTTGGGAGGCACTGGAGTTGGTGTGGCGCTTTCCTACAACAATTTTGATTATGATACGATTGCCGGTTTTGGGAACAATGTGCAGACAGATGTCAGTGGTGCGTTGTCGATAACTGCAGATGCCGCACTTAATTCGATAGATGGCAAGACCTCTGTTGCTGTTGGCGGTTCAGCAGGTCGCTCTTCCGGTATTGCCGGTTCGCTGACCATTAACTTTATCGATGAAAACACCCGTGCCGCAATGGGATCATCCAATCAAATTAACCAGACGATCGGTAGCAATGGTATCGGACAGAGTGTTACTATTTTGGCCAATAGCGATATTGTCGGAGAAAGCATTGCCGGTGCAATTGGACTTGGAATCAGTGCGACAGGGGTTGGTGTCGGAGTCGATCTTGGTATTTTCAGTCGTTCGGTTGAAGCAGAAATCGGTACTTCGACTACCATAACGGCTGGTGGTGACATCATTATCGAAAGTGATAAAACCATTCGCTTTGACTCGATGTCTGTGGCCGCAGCTTTTGGCAGCGATGTTGGAGTTGCCGGTGGTATTAGTGTTTACAATCTGAATGAAGAGAGCACTGCCGCCATCGGTAGCAATGCCGGTATCGTTTCAGGTGGCAATGTGCGTGTTGCAGCTGACAGCATCGTCGATTTGCGAACTGATGCAGGTGGCGCCGGATTTTCCTTTTCGGTTGGGGTCGGGGCAGGACTGGCGATCAATGATATTGCAGACAATGTCGTTGCCTCTGTCGATGGCAGTGTGGATGCCGCCGGGACGATTGACCTAAGTGCGAACGGCGCAGGCAGCATAGATGCTCTGTCAATCGGTGGAGCGGGTGCAGGCAGTTTCGCCCTGGGTGGTTCCATATCCGTCAACAATATTGGCAATACGTACGATGCGCATGTTGGTGGTTCGGGGACATTAACTGCACTGGGTACTATTCGTTTGCAGGCTACTGATGCCAGCCAGATTGATACTCTGGCAGGCGGTATTGCCGGTGCCGGTAGTACTGGTATTGGCGCCGCCAATGTGATCAATAATATTCAAAACATCGTGACGGCTTCCATCGATTCCGTCAGCGTCAGTTCCACATCCGGCAATGTAGAATTAAGCGCTCAATCGACATCGGAAATTGAAGCCCTGGCAGTTGGCGGAGCCGGAGCCGGTTCATTTGCCCTGGGTGGATCGGTTTCGCTCAACGAAATCGACAATCGTATGGATGCACACATTATCAATGGTTCGACAGTACAGGCTGCTGCAGGTGATATTCTTATCAATGCTATTGATAGCTCAACCATTGATGCTCTTTCAGGAGGACTCGCAGGTTCAGGCGGCGCAGCCATTGGTGCTGCATTTGCCACAAACAATATTAATAATGTGACCACTGCGTATGCCGATGGCTCCAGCCTGATTGCTGGCAGTGAAATAAATCTTACGGCAGATTCCATTGCTTTGATTGACTCGTTGACTCTTGGTGGCGCCGGTGCCGGTACGTTTGCTTTGGGTGGTTCGGTATCGCTGAATGAAATCGCCAATACTATCGATAGTCATTTAAGTGGTGGTACGGTGGCAGCAAGTACAGCAGCGGTTGTTTTAACTGCGGAAGATAATTCAGTTATTAAAGCTTTAAGTGGTGGTGGTGCAGGCGCGGGTGGTGTCGCCATCGGTGTTGGAATTGCGACTAATGACATTGAAAATACGGTGACATCAACCATCACCGGGGTTACTTCTTTAAATGCTGCTTCCGTGTCGGTATTAGCCGATGAGAACGCGACCATTGATACCTTTACGTTTGGCGGCGGCGCTGCCGCGACGGTTGGCGTGGGCGGTGGCGCGGCCTATCTGGATCTGGACAATCAGGTAATTGCATCCATCGATGGTTCGGATTTAACAGTGAGTGGGGACGTACGGGTGACGGCACTATCAAACGCTGTAGTCGAAAGTGATACGATTGGTGGCGCCGGTGGTTTTGTGGGTGTTGCCGGTAGCGTCGCCGTGCATCGTCTGGAAACGGTTAGACAGGCCTTTATCAGTAAGTCGGTCCTAGATGCGGAGGGGAATGTCGGCAGATTTGCCTAATCGGATATGCAGTAGCTTATCGATGCGGGTGCTTTGGCCGGTGGTTTCGTCGGTGGCGCCGGTACGGTGCTGACGAATACGTTTAAGAATACAACTCTGGCATATGTGGATGCATCAGATATACAGGCACGCGGTAATAGTGCAGCTGTCACGGTGAAACGCTGGGATCCGGATACGGGTGTTGAATCTCTGGAAACGGTTAATGGTCTTGCGGTCATTGCCAATACCATCGAGCGGCCCAAGAACGATGGCAAAACGTTGACTGCAGTTAATGGTGCCGGTGGCTATGTTGGCTTAGGCGGTGTTGTTTCGATCAACGAAGTCGCCGATCGTACGGAAGCGTATATAACGAATTCGACGGTTAATCGGAATGCTGATTTTGGCGGCTATGTCATTGTACGCGCACATTCGGATCTGAAACTGGATCTTTTGATCGGTCAGGTTGTTGGCGGTTTTGTCAGTGTGGGTACGGCTACCGATCGAACCAAAGTGAGTAGTCAGACGCGTGCTTATGTCAGCGGTACGATCCTGTATGGTCAAACTGTAGAAGTCAGCTCAGTTTCCCGGGAACAGGTAGATTTATTATTAGTGAATGCTGCGGGTGGAGTGGTTCAGGTCGCCGGTACTGTTTCCGACCTGAACCTGGATGCGGTTAACGAGGCCTATGTTTCGGAATCAGACATCTTTGCCCTTGGCAATTTCAGTTTGATTGCGACCGATCGGGCACTGCTGGATACGACCGTTGGTTCCGTTGGAGGCGGGTTGGCGAGTTTTGGCACAAGTATCGCTGTAAACACAATGGAAAACGCCACGTTAGCTCGCGTTGTTGGCAGTAATCTGAATGCAGTTGGCGCTACTGTTATCAACGCCGATAGCGTTGAAACACTGAATGTGTTTGCCGGTACTGCGGGTGTGGGTGTCGCTGCTCTTGCAGGCACCGTCGCTATCAATAGCATTGAGACTACCACTGAAGCCATTGTTGAAAGTGGCACCCGGCGTTCAACCATTAATCAGGACGAACGCTTTCAAAGTGGCGGAGCGTTTGCGCCAGGTGCAGCTCAAACCATATCCATTCTTGCCAGTGATCAGGCGACTCTGGAAGCAGATAGCGGCTCAGTTGCCGGTGGATTGGCCGGTGTCGGAGCAACCGTCGATGTTGGCAAGGTCCGCAACCGCGTGGTTGCAGCTGTGGGCGCACAGACAAGAATCAATGCGGTCGGCGATATTGCAATCATAGCTGACAGCAACCGCAGTTTGGATTCTGAAGTATATGCCTTTGCCGGCGGGCTTGTCGGTTTATCCGGAGCTGTTTCGGTACAGAGCCTGGGAGCGCCTGCCGACGGTGCTGCCAATAACGAGTTTAATCGTTCCGGAGGCGGTCAGAACCTGCGAAATCAGACAGATTCGGGATTATCCCGGCAAAATATAAACGGGGCGGTCGACTATGGCACGGGAAGTGATACGACCTCGACTATTGCACAGGAATCCGCTCAATCAGCAAATGCTCTGGGTAGTAGCACTGTCAATGGCTCTATCGGTATCATTAACAACGATCAGCCATTGACTGCTGCCTTTATTGATGATGCCGGATCAGTAGAAGATGGTGTTGCGATCGTTTCCGGTGGCGCCGTCACCATTGAGGCCAACAATCGTTACAACGTCAAACAGCGCACCGGTTCTGCTGCTCTTGGTTTAGCCGCTGTGGGCGCTTCGATCGGAATTGTCGATGTCGATAACACTGTCGAGGCTTACCTGGGCAATTACGGACAATTGCAGGCAGACGGGGATGTGACCGTGCGGGCCACCGATCTGGACAGTGCCTCCGGAAGTAGCGCAAAGTCGATAGCGGGTGCAGCGGGTGGAGTTGCAATCAATGCGAATGTTGCCCGATTTGATTTGAATAGTACAACCACGGCCCGTCTGAAAAACAACAGTGCGATCCTGGATGCAGACGCGATAACAATCGATGCTCAACAGCAGGCAGATCTGGATGTGGATGGCCAGGGCTATTCTCTCGGACTGGCCGCTGCCGGTGTTCTGGATGTCGACACTGAAATCGATGCCAATGTCACTGCCAATATTGGCAATGGGGTAACGATCGGTAGCAATGTCACGAAAGCCGGTAGCCTGACTGTAACTTCCAGTGCAATCAATACGGCGAGTAACGATGCCACTGCCGGCCAGGCGGGCCTGGGCAGTATTAGCAGTGCTCAGACCGATGCTGACATTACTGCAAACAGCACGGCGGAAGTCGCTGCTACGAACATTAATCTCAGTGGCGATATTTTAGTCCGTGCGGATGGCATTCGCACTGCGACAGCGGATCTGGATACTTTGAATATCGGTTTAATCATCGGTTTAAGTTTCAGTCATCCGAAAGCTGAAGTTAATGGCGCTACACGTTCAATATTGAGAAGCGATGTGAGCGATAGCCTCGGCGGCTTCGGCGCCTCTTCGATTATAGTTTTGGCTGAAGATGTCAGTACCACTTCAGCAAGTCTGGATTCCAGGTCCGGTGGATTGATTGAAATTAATGACTCAGATGTTTCTTCAGTCACTGCGCCGGTTGTTTCGACAGTTTTGGGCGGTGAGATACGAGCAAGTAACAATGTCACCGTACAAACAACTTCTTTGACGGATTCCGATGCTGCAGTGAGAAGTAAATCGCTCGGTCTGGTGACCGTTGGAGATCTGGATGCAGATGCTACGAACACTCCGGTTATTAACGCAGATATCGATGCGAATGCGATTGTTGAAGCAGGCGGCACGGTGACGGTTAATGCCAGCCATGGTCAGGTAGCGCCCGTATTTGCCGATGGCACTTTCGATGCGGCATCGGATGTAAACGTCGGAAATAACACCATCACCTTCAGCAATCGGCATGGATTGCTCACGGGCGATACCGTTCTTTACGATCAAAATGGAGCCGCCACGCCTGTGGGAGGACTTGGCGATCAGCGGAACTACGGTGTGATTGTCGCGAATGACACCACTTTAAAGCTCGGTGTGGAATTTGATTCCTTTGATTCCGAAAGCGTGCCTTACGTCGATTTGGAACGCGACGTTATTCGTTTTGAAGTGCCTCATGATCTTCTGGATGGTGATCGTGTCATTTACTCGTCCCTGGGCGGTGTTTCCATTGGCGGATTGACCAGTGGCGTAACCTATATTGTGAAAGTAGTGGATGATGAAACCATTAAATTGGTAGATGCCTCCATAGCTTTGCCAGCACCTAAAGTCTTCAGCGGTGGCAATATCGTTAATGACACAGTTAGCATCAGTAATCACGGTTTTGTAGATGGGCAGTCAGTAACCTACCGTTCGGGACCTTCCCTGGACTTTACTATTGGCAGTATCGACGACGAGATGAATACCATTTTTGTTGGCCCTGACAACAACTTTGCTTCCGGTGATGAAGTCATCTATACGACAGATGGATATACTATCAATGGATTACAGAATGGAGGCCGCTATTTTACTATTTTTGATCCGGAGAATCCTGAGTTTATTCAGCTAGCGGCTACTCGTTATGAAGCTCTCGGCATTTTAGACATTACGATTCCGATTCCGATCAGCGCCTCGACTGCCAGTGATGCCGGATTAGACATTCACAGCTTAGCCAGTCAGGTGATTGGTGGGCTAGTTGATGGAGTCACCTATTATGTTGAGCTTATTGACGACAATAACTTTCGACTGCGCGACAACAACGAACAGCTACTTGCGCTCGATCCGGTAAGTCCAGTAACAGGCGATCTAATCACAAACCCGAGCACGATTGGCACTGAGGGAATTGATTTCGATGGCTCCGGTACAGGAAGTCATCAACTTGTAATCGACCTTACGGGAGCCGGTAGTGGTATTCAGTTACTCAACGGAGTGGGAGGCGCTCTTGCCCTGGCGGGTGCGCCCTCCGGTGATGGTCAGGTGACTGCTTCGGCCAGTGGTTCCAGCGGTGGTTTAATCCAGATAGGACGTTCGGATGCCCGTGCGACGACGAGACCAACCGTTACCAGTACTTTGGGCAACGGCACGTCCATTACTGCTGACCATATAGATATAGATACTGTGTCAAGGGCTGCTATTTCGGCAAATTCCGCTAAACGTGGTCGTGGACTGGTTTCAATCGCTGATGCTGATGCCTTGATTGTGGCCGATGCTATCAGTAATATAACTGTAGGGTCTAATGTAAATATGTCTGCCAGAGATAGTATCCATATCGATAGTCTCGTCTTACATAATACTTCGGTATCTGCTGAAAGCAGTGCCAAGGGATTTTTAGGATTTACCAGCAGTGATGCAGATGTTCAGTCATTACTTAGCCACAGTTCTCTGATTACGATCTTCTCAGATGCCCGACTAAATGCCGCAAATAATATTTCCGTCACATCTGATTCTCAGTTGCAAATAGACTCTATCGCTAGAAGTTATTCAGGTGGATTTGTTTTGAGTGGCAAAGCCGATGTTGATAGCGATGTAGATGTCGGCAGCAGTGAATCGTATTCGAAGACACGAGTAGATATAAGTGATAATACGGCCATCAATGCTGCTCACGTTATTTTGCAAGCACAGGTTAGCCGGTACCAAACTAATATTGTTTCGTATTCCAGAGCTAAAGGAGCAAAATCAGATGCTAACTCGAAGGCACTACTTGATAGTTTCGAAGAAACCGTAGTTCACCTCGCTGCCAATACCTCTGTTTCCGGTAAGGCCGTGACCCTGAGAAGTCATCATTCAGGCATTAATCTCTATAATTACGCCTGGTCCAAGGCCTCAGGTCTGAAAGGTGATGCCTCTTCGACTTCACGGATTGACTATAACAGCATCAATACAGTTAGCACAGCTGCCGGAAGTCAGGTCACCTCTGATGCAGATAACTTGATAATTCAATCAACACAGACCATTGATCGCTATGATAGATTTGTCAGTGCAGACCGGGGTAAGCTGGGTGATCGGGATAGAATTCTTAGCGGTAATTTCAATGCTCAGCGTGAAATAACATGGCACGGTGATATTGTTTTCCTGACGGAATCAGACACACCGAATTTGGTTGTCGACGCTGCGGGTCAAATCACAACGGCGATCAATGTAACTGTAAATAATGGCCTTGGCGAAGGTATTACAATTGTGGGAGATACTGTTAACGTCGATGATATTGTTAATCTGGCAGTGGGTACGGCACGATTTATTACGAATAGTATATCGGGAGCGCCGGGAAGTCTTATCAGTGGTTCCGGAGGAACCTTTAGCAGTGGTAGTACGTATGCCCGTGTTGATATCACCAATGCTTCCGACAAAGACCTTGTGATTAACGACATCTTTATGTCCAATCCGAGCTTTTCACCCACCGTATCGCTGGATGCTGATTTGGTTACCCTGGAATTTAATGTCGGCAATATTGCGCCGGATGGAGACGTTGAAGTATTCATTACCCAGCAAGGTTCGGGTGATGTAGAAATTGCCGGTCTGGTCGATAATCCGGTTGGATTGATCCGTATTACCAACGAAAACGGTTCCATCCTGGATGCCGGTGGTACCCTGCGGGGTAACATCCATGAACTGATGGCCAGCAATGGTATTGGCAGCGCAGTTGATCGCCTTGATCTCGACCTGATACGCAGTGTCAATCGCAATGAAACAGTACAGGCGGACGCAGTAAACGATGTGTGGTTGGATATAACAGGGCGCTTGCGGGATCAGGATGGCAGCATCGACAATGCCCGTTTCAATATTAACCGTATCGATACGCAAGGGAATGTGGATCTGTTGCTGCAAAGCACGGTGCAAGAGACCGTGCCGGTGGGAACGTCTGCGGGGATGAATGTGATCGTTGTAGGCGTGGACAGCGGGAACACTTATTTTGAGTACTTCCGGCCGGACACAGCTACAGGTGGGGCGCCGCTGGACTTCAGGATATTTGCCGATACCAGTCAGGCAGTAGCGATTGATAGCCACTATACCTTCGATACGGTTCGCGGTGATATTATCCAGATTGCTGCCGCTAGCGCTAATGCCGCCGACCCACGGATGGATTTCTACGGTTTCTCAGATACTATCGCATCCGGCTATATCGACATCCTTACCAATGGCTTTATCGACTTCACCGAGTTGGAAGGTGATTTGCGGCTGGGAGAGGTTCGTTCGACAGATGATAGTGTCTGGCTACTGAGTCCTCAGGCGATTGTCGATGCGCTTGCCGATGCAGCGGCGGATATTGTGGGCAATGATCTGACCCTTGAGGCCGAACGTCGTTTCATTGGCGAGATTGCCAATCCTGTGGAAATTGATTCCGCGTTCTCGGCGGCCGGTCTGCTCCTTAGTGCCAGTGAATTAAGTACTTACCTTACCGAGACAAATGGCGATCTCACTGTAGACCGTGTAGTTGCTAATCAGGGCGCGGCTGCGTTGGTTGCATTAACCGGCGGTATCATAAACGGACGTGAAATTGCGGAAGAGCTCGTTGTTATCGCTCCTCAGGTCGTGTTGGTGGCAGCAAATCAGGTGGGCGATGTCAGTAAGCCAATCAATACGGATACTTATTTCATCGAAGGTCAGTCTGGAGGCGATTTCGTTATTGAAAATACAGGTGTATTGGCTGTGGGAGACATCAGCATTGTTGAAGGCATTCGTGTGGGAGGTGATTTAATCATTCATACCAATGATTGGATGATTGTACGTGAAGATGTTCTCGTTGATGGTTCGATACAGCTGACAGTATACGATGATTTACAGGACTACAGTCTGGATACACCGGAACAGCTGAATGATGACTTTGTTGTTACCGATCGGGCAGTTATTGAAAGTACCGGCGGAGCTATTGAGATCAATGCAGGAGACAACATCAGCATGGCCGTAGACATAGGGGTCAAAGCAGCGACGCAAATTACCCTGCGCGGAAACTACAGTGATCTCGATGCCGAGGGAACAGAGATTACAGTCTTTGGAACTATCGAGGCCCCCACGGTTGAAATCTATGGTGGGCCTCAGGAAGATCGTATTACGCTTCATACGCAAACACTCATCGGTGATTTGACGGTGTTTGCCGGGGCTGCCGATGATGTAGTCGATGCCGAAACAACAAGTGTAGGCATTACTGTTTATGGTGGCGAGGGCAATGATCTGATCACCGGTAGCCGTGCGGGTGGCGATCTGCTTCTTGGTGAAGCCGGTGACGATATTCTGACCAGTAGCGGTGGCGTCGGAGATCAACTGGACGGTGGCATTGGCGAAGATACGCTTTACGGGTCTGATAACGGCGCGGATCTATTGATCGGTGGCCCCGGTCGCGACCGACTTTTTGGCTACCGTGGTAATGACACACTCCAGGGTGGCACAGAAGACGACATCCTGGAAGGTGGTTGGGGCGATGACTTACTCGAAGGAGGCGCCGGCACCGATGTGCTTATTGGCGGTGGCAACCATGATGTGCTCTACGGTCACAGTGTCAGCGGACTGGGGGATGACAATGCAATCGACTACCTTTACGGTGACTTTGGCAATGATCAAACGACCGAAGGCGCAGGCGCGGATCGACTGGACGGTCAGGGCGGTAACGACTATCTCTTTGGCGGTGGTGAGAACGATTCCATTGCTGACTTTGGCACCGATGATCACGTCGATTTTGGCAGTGGACTCGGCGGCCCGGCTGAGACGTATGTTGCGCCTGCACCCACGGCAGATCCGGTAATTGAGGTTCTTTCCGAAGCCGATGCAACGGCTGATCTGGCTGATGGTACCAGTGACACCGCCCGCTGGGGTGATCTCTTTGGTTCTGCAAGAGACCTTGGACTCAGCGGCAATGCAAATGGTGTTTCCATTGAGCCGGCGATCATTGCCAATGCGGCTGGACAAATAGTGGTCTGGTCAGATAGTCGCAGTGGCTATTATCAGATTTATCTGGCTCGTAACGATGGTAGCAGCTGGACGCAATTGGGCGGTAGCAGTGAGCAGGGCGGCATTAGCAATACGCTGCAAAATTCGCGTCGTCCTGACCTTGCGGTTGATGCTGCCGGTAATCCAATTGTGGCATGGACAGAGTTCAAAGACGGCGGTAGCAACATCTATGTGGCCAGTTACGATCCTGCGGCGGATGGTGGCGTGGGTGCCTGGGTTGCACTTGGACAGTCCCTGCTCAGCGGCGGTATCAGTCAGATGAGCGAAGCTGATTATGCGCAGATTGTCTACACCATTTCGGGACCGGTGGTTTTCTGGATCGGCCAGAACGGCGGACGCAAACAAGTGTATGCCAAACGCTTCGATGGCAGTAACTGGGTTGAGGTCAGTACCGGTAGTGCTACGGGAGACGGTATTTCACAGTCTGCCAACGATGTTGCCGATCTTGCTGTTGCAACGGATGGCAGTTCGATTGCGGTTGCATGGACCGAAACGGTGAATGACGTTCAACAGATTTATCTCAAGCAATACAACGGTAGCGCCTGGGTGGAATTGGCAGGCAGCGCCAGTGCCGGTGGTCTGAGCAATCATTCGGGTGCAAGTCGTCAGGCCAGTCTGACGTATCATGGCGGTGACTTGTTTGTCGCTTGGCAGCAAGTGCCGCAATTGTCCGATGATCCCAACGTCTTTAGCAGTATTTATGCAGCGAGATTTGATGGCAGCAACTGGCAGGCTGCTAGCGGTAATGGCCTGAGCGAACGTGGTGTTTCCGGCACAACCGGTCGCGCCCTGGAACCACAACTGGTGAGTCAGGGAGGGGAACTGATTCTCGTCTGGATCGATCAGGGTTCGAAGGATGTAGAGTTCACCGATACCCAACTCTACACCAAGCGCTGGAATGGTGCTGTGTTTATAGAAGATCTGGCAGGCGATGTCAGCTACAGTGGTATTCATCCAACCGGTGATGATCTGACTGATATTAGTCTGTCTGTCGACGATCAGGGGCATGCTTATCTGGCCTGGCAGGATCAGCAAAATCCAAATCCGGAAATCTTTGTTCGTTCCAATACGTTTACGGTCAACCGGGTTTTCGTGGCAGATGAAATCAATCATATTGCCATCATTCTTGATAACAACGACTTGGGCGTCGGTGACGTGATTCAGGTGGAACCTGACATCACAATGCCCGGGTTTGATGTGACTAGAAACGATGCAGGTGTGACAATTCTTGGAGCGCTGGACGGGTCGACGCTTATCACGGGTGCTGTGATTGTGGACCTGGCCGATGATGTTGTAATTCGCGGGATGACTTTTGCGGACAGTGTTACGGTTACAGCTAGTGATAACATAACGATTACAGACAACACCTTTACAGGTGACATAGGCTTGGTTCTAAAGGATAGAACTAGTTTCACTGTCAGCACGGATCCAATTGCCTACTATCCTCTGGATGAGGTTGCGGGTGCCCTGGCGATTGATGAAAGTGGTACTTTAAATGGTATCATCGACACGGGCGTTACTTTAGCCCAACCGGGAGAACCTGTAACAGCGGGTACCAGCGCTTTATTTGATGGAACTTCAAATGCATCGATCCTACTCGGCAATGATCCGACGGTACAGTTGGATTCAGGTACTGCCGTTGCCTGGATCAAAACATCGAATGCCGGATCGAGTTATCGTGGTATAGCAGTTAAGCAATCGGCATACGGCATCTTCTTACTCAACAATGTACTCACCCTGTATGATTGGAGTGGTGGCGGTGCCAGATCAACAGGCGTTAACCTGGCCGATGATCAATGGCATATGGTTGCCTTCACGTTTGAATCCGGTGTGACCAATGGCACCACAGTCTACATAGACGGTCAGGAAGTATTGACCACGACGATGACGATTAACCATCAAGACAGTCCTCTCTATATTGGCTCAGGGTCTCCCGCCGGTAGCGCTCAGAATTTCACTGGCTTCATCGACGAGGTGGCAGTCTATAGCAGCCGGTTAACTCCGGTTGAAATTCAGGTGCTTTCCAATGCTGGGATTGGTTTATCAACATCTGCTGAATCTACGACTTCAAGTGGAACCGTAATGAACAACACCTTTGCTACCAGTGGTATTGGTCTGAATATACGCCGCGACTTTGTTGGCCAAATCAGTGACAATGATATTTATGGTGCTGATGTTGGAGTCATTTATGGAGCATCGACAACATTGAACAATAATCGTATCTTTGGAAACGCTACAGGTGTTACGGTTAATGTATCCGGTGAAGATAGCTTCGGATTTGTCGATGGCAGTGGAGTTAACGCCATTTACAACAACGGACTGGGCGTACAATTGAATAACAGTCAGATTCAGGGGCAGCACATTTATGAGAATACGAATAGCGTCGCCGGTACCGGTGTTCTCGGTGGTACTGATATCGAGCAGGCGAACCTGATTGAGGGCCATGATATTGGTGTCAGTAAGGCATTCGATGGTACTATCCAGTTCAACCGGATCACGGACAATCGTATCGGTATCGAAGCCAGCAGCGATCAACGCATCCTGCACAATCAGATCTATCGCAACGCCGAAATCGATATCCGGGTCGATGGGGAAAGCAATATTCAGATTGTCAACAATACTCTCTACAGCACCAGCGGTGATAACATACGAATCGAAAACAGCGCGAGCGAAGTCGAAGTGCGCAGCAATATCCTTTGGACGGAAGCGGGCTACAATCTCTACGTGGACAACAATAGTCAGACCGGTTTCTTCAGCGACTACAATCTGTTGCATACGAGTGGTGCCGGCAAGCTTGGCTACTTCACCAAAGACTTTTATGACATCCTCGACTGGCAGGCCGATATTGCACTGTTCGATTTGAATTCGCGCGGCACCACGGTGCTCAATCCAGAATGGTCGAAACCACGTTTTGTGCATCTCGTTTTGGATGATTATCGTCTGGTTCCGTTGGCGGCAGGTCTGCGCTTTACCAATCCTGCGGTGGATCTGGCGGATCCACTTACGGACCTGGGGCGTCCAGCCAGTTTTGTAAATCTGCTTCAAAACCCGGGTTTTGAAGATGGCACAACTGAATGGGATGTTAATACAGAAGCCGGTATCCGCAACGGCGATCCGGAAGCCTTTGAAGGCAATAACTATTACTTTGCCGGCGCCACAGCATCCGGGTTTGCCAGCCAGTTTGTCAATCTGATCGAGAGCGGTTACACGGCTGAGCAACTCGACAGTGGTGCATTCGATGTCCTCTTTGGCGGTCGCGTTCGTTCCTATGATCAATTCCCTGAAGATCGCGGGCAAATTATTATTCGGTTCTACAACGAAAATGAGGAGCTGATTAACTTTATCAATCCTGCGGGTGATTCCGTCAATGAGTATGTAGTGAACTCCAGTGATCCTATTCAATACTGGGAGTTGCTGGGTGATCAGATCAGTATCCCGAATGGTACACGTGCAATTTTATACGAATTTACTTCTACACGAGCCAGCGGCACCAATAACGATGCGTATCTTGACGAAGCCTTTGTTTCCCTTGTGCATCAAAGCGTAGCTCTGGATGTAGGTGCTTACGGCAATATTAATACAGACACTTCAGCCAGCAGTGCGCCTTCGCGTATTGCGCTGCGATTCCCGGATCTGTACACCGACTGGGAAATCGCCCGGCCGTTGGTAATATTATGGGACAGCTACGGTAATCTGAATGATTCATCCATACGTATCGATCTCTATCAGGATGGTATCAACGGTCCCGAGTTTCTACTGAACATTGCTGAATCAACCTCAGACGATGGAGAGTATATCTGGATTCCGGAAAATGATGGTATTGATTACGGTACCTATGGTTTGCGGATTCAGGTTTCCCTGGCAGACAATGCCGGTGTCATCGACCGTAGCGTTGAGCCTTTCAGTACTCCAGAAGATGGTTCGCTTTACTATGTGGACGACGTCAGCAATGTGGACGATCAATACACATTAGGCGGAATCGGCAGCAATCGTAACACGGGTAAGACCACAGATGCACCGAAGCCAAATCCGATCAATCTGTTCCGCATTTACGATCTATCGGCTGGCGATGTGGTTCACATTGATACCGGCGACTATCCATTGATCGTTTCACTTAAAGTTTCGGGTGCGACCGACTACGGTTTGGGACTGGATGAAGGCTTTACGATTCAGGGGCCGACCGATACGAGTTTGATTGCAGAGCTATTTCCAGCCATTCCGGGTAACCAAACCGCTGCTTTGGTGGAACTGAATGATGCAGACCTGGTGACTATCAATGGACTGACACTCCGGGATGCTCAAAGAGGATTGTATGTGCGCAATGGAAGTGATGACTTTAGTGCTTCAAACATAACTGGTTATGGTCATTCTTCAGACGGGTTGCGCATCGAGACCAATTCACCTTTCGGAGCATTGAGTGACATCAGTGCCTATGATAATGGCGCCAGTGGTCTGTATTTTGTCGGTACCATTACAAATTTGGATGGAGGTATTTTTTACAATAATGCGACTGACGGTATCTACGTTAACGGTCGCTTCCAGAGCATAACAAACAGTGAAATCTACAACAATAATCGTGGCATTTTTGCCACGAACAACAATAGTGGAACCAATTCAGTTATAGGGACCACAGACCTGACAACAGGTAATGGAAACATTATCTATAATAATGCTGTTGGTGGTGTTTACGCGCAATTTTATGTTACAGTTGCCGGCAATACAATTTATGGCCACAACGGTTCAAATGAAGAGGCGATTTTCTTACAATTCTATGCCTCCGCAGTGGGCAATGTCTTGCATGATAACTGGTATGGTGTGGAAGGAAATAGTAGTGGGGATATTGCTCAAAATCGCATCTATCAGAATAATACAGGCGTTAGTGTTTTCAGTTCCTATGGGACACCTCAAATCTATCAGAATACCATTTACTCAAATAGTACTGGCATTCGTGTACCTGAAGGTGCGAACATACAAAACAACCTTGTCTATGACAATGCCAGCTATGGAGTATTGAAGACTGGTAGGAATGGTGTTGATTTTGAAAACAATACTATTTATCAGGTAACTGGTGATGCAATCCGTCTCGAGTCAGACGGTGAGAACATGCGTCTGCTCAATAATATCATCTGGGTAGACTCTGGTTTTGCGATTAGTGTGTCGAATAATAGCCAGCCCGGATTTAGCAGTGATTACAATTTGTTCCATACAACTGGCTCAGGTGTTGTTGGTCTGTGGCAAGATGAAGCGTACGCATCACTTCCACTGTGGCGTAATACTACGTTTACCGATAACAACAGTCTTTCTGGCGACCCTGTTTTTGTCGATATCGACGGAGCCGATGATATCCTGGGCGAGGACAATGGCCAGGATGATGATTTCCACTTGCAGAGCATCTATGGAAGTTTCCACGGTGGTTCATTCGCTCCGGTTATTAATCCTGATTCAGGTAAACCGATTGAAATTACGGCGACCGAAGTGGTCGATTTAAATAGCTCTCTGGCGATCGATAGTGGATTTGCCGAAAGCACATTCGATTTAGAACCAGAGAGCAATGGAGGCTATATCAATATAGGCGCTTACGGCAATACTTCACAGGCATCTAAAAGCGCACCACAATACATAAGGGTTATTCGACCGAATGATGGAGTAAGCCTGTTACACGATGATGTGTATGAAATCGTTTGGCGAGCAGACGGATTTGATGGAAATGTCTTGATCGAATACTCCATTGATAATGGCGCCAATTACCAGAGTCTGGCTGCGGATGAAATCAATGATGGAAGCTACCAGTGGACGATTGATTCAGCAACCTTCATTCCTTCGAATCAATATCGTTTACGCATCAGTTCAATTGAATTTCCAATTATTTTTGACGTGAGCGATGACCCTTTCCGGGTGGTTGGCGAAACGACTGTTTATTATGTTAATGATGATTCTTTAACAGATGATGAGTATACCACGGCTGTGGGTGACGATCTTAACGATGGTTTAACCCCTTCGACGCCGGTGGCTTCCATTCGTACCTTGCTGGAACGATTTGATTTTGATGCTGGAGACGTGATTCTCGTTGATACTGGAGTGTATACACTGGCGACCAATATAATCATTAGCGAAGAAGATTCGGGTGTACGTATCCAGGGTGCTGTCGGTGAAGGCAATGAGACCTTACTGGATCGCAACAATACTTCTGGGGGCAGCTACACAATTCATGTTAATGGCGCTGATGATGTGGTGATTGACAGCTTGTCGCTTACGGGTAGTCAGATTGGCGTATATGTCACTAACGACAGTGATGACCTCACGGTCAGCAATAATAAAGCTTTTGGCAACTCTGTAACTGGTATCGATTTTCAATCGGGCAATGACGACGGATGGATTGTTGGTAATGAAGTCTATGGAAATAGTAGCAATGGCATCAATGTAAACCAAAGTGCCCGCACAGTTGTGGAAAATA
>CAWUII010000009.1:0-45029 GCA_963922575.1 uncultured Opitutia bacterium | reverse complement strand
TACCATGTCCTGATCCCACCAGTGAAAAAAACACCATTCAAAGTTCGACGTTCGATGTTCAAAGAGTTCAACGAGTCACCAAATCACCAGTGCTTCGAGCTGACGCGTCGCCTGCTCGCCCCAGCCGCGGTTTGCTGCCGGACTCGCAGGGCTTGGATGTAGTATGCGGCCGATTTTAAGATCAAGACCATCCAGAGCAGCTTTGGCCCGGCCTTCGGCAAAGGCGCCCACGCCAATCACCCAATCCGGTTGCAGGACGTTTACCAGATCCCGCAAATGGGCATCACAGGCATTGTACAGGGCTTCGACCTCACTCGTTGGAAGCTTGTCCGGTGTGCGGTTGCGGCCGCTGGCTTCCATAAAAACCAGCGGACAGTAGTTCGCGACAAAGTGATCAGCAAAAAACGCTTCGGCAGTGCCAAACCGTTCACCAAAGAGACCCCATAGACGCCGTCCACTCACCTCACTACGCTTACAGTCAAAGCCATCCACCGGTCGTTTGGGATGTTCGATTGTCGGCTTTTTAATGGGCGTATTTACTCCCACCCAATCGCGTACCAATTCGATTTCACCAAAGGGCACGCCGGTCTGCGCCATCCCGAAGGGGCCGGGATTCATGCCCAGGAAAACAACTTTCTTGAGTGAACCTGCATGTTGTTCGAGATAACTTTCATGGCCTTTCCAGGCGTAGTTCAGGGGATTGTAAACATGTGTTATCGGTTCGGCAAAGGACAGCTTGTCCACCGCGCGAGAAAGCTTCTTTGCTGCCTCAACAGCTGACTGGGCAATTGAATCAGGCATCTTCCTGCTTACCTCCAACGTCGCTATGGCCCAGATTCCGTTCCGGATCAATCTGATCACGAATCCGCTGTTTCAGCTCTTTCATTTCGGGAAAACGACCTTCTTCCTTACGATCCCAGATAATGTGTTCGCCAAGCGACACCCGAAAGGTTCCGCCGATTTCGGAAGGACGAAGCGTCACTGCTCCGAGTTCAGCCTCGAAGGTGGTCAACAGCTCCTGTGCCGTCCAGGCCGCTCGCAGCAACCAGCGACAGCCGGGACAATACTCAATCTCTACCTTAGGTTTCATTGTTTAGGATTTCTTGTGTAGCGCGACGCTTCAGCGAGCGATCGGTGCTGGAGTGAGAGGCATTGAAAACGCTCGCTGAAGCGTCGCGCTACGAAGTATTTAATTATGCTAGAGGATAGTTTCCGAAATTTGTGTCAGTTCGACCGTTGGTAATTCATGCAACCATGCAAGAATCGGCTTTTCATGCAACTCAAAGTCCGGTGCGACATCGGCAAAGGGTTGCAGGACGAAATCACGTTCGGTGATACGCGGGTGCGGCAACTGTAGTTGCTCTGTATTTACCTGAAGTGTGCTGTAAGCAAGTAGATCAATATCAATCGTTCGCGGGGTCCAGACGTCTGAAGGTACGCGCCCCAGTTGTGCTTCCACCGCAAGACAGGTCTCCAGTAGTGCCGCTGGCTCCAGTTCCGTCTGCACCTGAACAACCGCATTGAGGAACGGTTCTGCTTTGCCCATGCCAATGGCACGGTTTTCATAAACAGAGCTTGCAGCCGTTACCACGACACCTTTTTCGGCCAACAATCGCAGCGATGATCGAATTTGTTCCAGTCGCTGACCTACATTGCTGCCCAAAGCAAGGTAGGCGGTATTCAGCGGCATTGAGTCACCTCCACCGCAAAGTAATCACAGATACAGTCGACCGGGACCGATGGTTTTCTTACCTTGATGGTCGCTTCAGTCACTTTGTTGAATCGCTTTAGAATCGCCTGACCAATCGCCTCAGCCAGTCGTTCAATCAGATTGAACCGTTTGCCTTCTGCGATTTCTTTTACCAGAGTCTGTACTTCGACGTAGTTAACGGTCTGTTCGGTTGTGTCAGCTTCAAACTTCAGTCCGTCTTCAAGCGTCAGCAATATGTCGATATGGAAACGCTGCCCCAGACGAGCCTCCTCTTCGAGGACTCCGTGGTACGCAAAAAAGACCAGGTTCTTTAATTCGATTTTGGTTTTATTCATAACGTAAACAGTAATCCATCACCTTAGCGCATTCATAATTTTCGCGCACATCATGTACGCGAACAAAATCAATACCAGCGCGGACTGCAAGTGCGGTTGTCGCAAGTGTTCCGCTAAGACGATCTCTGGGGTCAGTCAGGTTCAACAGCTGTGCAAGCATCGATTTACGAGACGCTCCGAGGAGCAGCGGATAGCCCATCTTTACCAATTCCGGCAACCGGCGCATAATTTCCCAGTTTTCATCAAAGGTTTTCCCGAAGCCCAGTCCCGGATCGAGCATTATCGAAGCTTCATTAACCCCTGCCGCTTTCACCTGATCGACCGACTGTTCCCAAAACGCCTGAATGGATTGAATCACGTCGCCCTGCCCCGCTTCCTCCGAAGAGCGATTGTGCATTAAAATACAGGCCGCTTTGTGCTCAGCAATCACCTCGGCCATCTTCGGATCACGCTGCGCGCCCCAGACATCATTTACAATATCGGCTCCAGCTTTGAGCGCAGCAGCAGCAACCTCACTTTTAGAGGTATCAATTGAAATCAACGTATCTGTCTGGGATCGGACTTTTTCAATAAACGGAACCACGCGTTCAATTTCCTCTGTAGCTGAAATCGGCGTGTGTCTCGGCCTAGTCGATTCGCCACCGACGTCAATAATCGCAGCGCCTTCGTCAACCATGCGATGAAACTGCTGTATGGCTGAATCCATTTGCTGGTATTCACCACCGTCCGAGAACGAGTCAGGCGTCAGATTCAAAATACCGACAAGATATGTTTGCTTTCCGAGCTCCAGCGATCGGCGTTGGGTGTGATACTCAGGAAATTGGTTCATTCTTGAAAGAGAAGTTAGAAGCTGGAACGTAACAAAATAGATAACCACAAAGAACCCGGAAGGCAGAGTTGCAATTAATTGAACATCGAACATTGAACTTTCAACATCGAACTTCGAATACTGGATCATCTGGGTGCAATTTTAAAAAGTAGTCGATGATTCGTAACACAGTTGAACCCGGAATCTCCAGACTCCTGTCTGGCATTGCTTCAGAAGAGTCGAAGTAATCGAGCGGCTTTTTCAACAGAATTACCTATCGGCTAACTCGGACGCTGCCAATACGAAGATTGGCGCTCCCGGGCGTTGGATCATTCAATCATTATAATAAATCGCTACTTTTTGAAATCACACCCGGATCATCTTTATCTAATCCGCGGTTAAATTCTTTTTTTCTATAACGATTTCATGTGGCAGTTTCCTGCACTCGACGTTCAATTTAACTGACTTACGCTCTTTCGCATCCGCTAAAGCACTCTTTAACGAATCAACGATGGGATGTGACTCACTATAAGTTATATTGGAATCTCCGGCATCAATCAAACAAACCGGCAGAACGCCTACGGATGAATTCGTCAGAAAAACAGCTTCTGCTGTTTTCAGAGAATCCAAGGCATACTGTCCTTCTTCGGCGTTAATCGAATGCTTTTTCGCAGCGTGCAGGACTTCCGAACGAATCACTCCGGGTAAGATGCCGGTTGATAAAGCAGGTGTCAGCAAAGTATCGTCTTCTACAAAAAACAGATTTGCCACCGCCGTTTCAGCAAGGAATCCGTCCGTACTGAATCGGACAACATCGAAGAATCCTTTGTTTTGAGCCATCTGCTTCAAATAGATCGCCTCCATGTAATTATGCGTTTTGTGTCCGGCCAATATGGAGTGCTGGTTCAAACGTGATTGTATGTCTAAATGCAGCTTCACTGGTTCCTCCGGCAGATAAATCGGACGCGTGTAAACATAGCAACGTACGTCGGTACCTTCCCTGAGCAGAGACAGTTTTACAATGCCATCCCGAAGTTCTTCTGCCTGAATCAATTCTCGGATGGCTTCTAAAACAGCTTCTTCGGCCTGATCCAAGTGCAGATTAAACGTTTTTGCCGAATACAGAAATCGCTGGTAGTGTGCCCGCCAGAATTCCAACTGCCCGTTGGAAAGCCGAATCGTCTCAAAAATGCCAAATCCATGCGCAAACCCAGAACACAGGGGATTTAACTGAGCAGAGTCTCCGGATTTAAGTGTTATGATTTTTGACATAGTTTATCGATGGCTTCTCTGATCGCGCGCGCCTTGTCTATGGTTTCCTGATACTCATCCTCCGGCTCTGAATCCCAGACAATGCCACTACCTACCTGATAGTCCAAATATCCGTCCTTCAAGTGAAGACTGCGTATGGCAATATTAAACTCTGCATCACCGTCGAATCCGATGTAGCCAATAGAGCCGGTGTAGACGCCTCGCCGTGTAGGTTCCAGCTCTTCAATAACTTCCATCGCCCGCACTTTCGGTGCACCGGTTATTGAGCCTCCGGGAAACATAGCCCGAATACAGTCAAATACGTCGTTTTCCTCGGACAACCGTGCCTTGACCACAGCCGTTTGGTGGATAACAGAAGCGTAGCTTTCCAGGCGGTACGGCTGTTCAACTTGTACACTGCCAAACTCTGCAATGCGACCCAGATCATTGCGCTCCAGATCGATAATCATCAACAGCTCGGCCCGATCTTTTTCCGAATTCTGCAAGGCAGCTGCGTTTAGCCTGTCTTGCTCCGCAGTTGCTCCTCTTGGCTGCGTCCCTTTAATCGGACGTGTTTCAACCTGTTGTCCTCGTTTGCGCAGGAATTGCTCCGGTGAGGTTGAAAACAGTGTGAACGCTTCACAATGGATCAGAGCGCAATAAGGTGCTGGATTACTGCTTCGTAGCGCCTTGTAGAGGTCAATTGGACAACCTTCATAACGGCAGCTTGCGCGTTGAGATAGATTGACCTGATAGACATCTCCACTGGCAATGTACGCCTTGATCCGGTCTAGCGCTTTAAAATAGTCAGCATGTTCTAAATTCCACTCCCATGGTTCACGCTTTGCTTGAGCAGGCTCCGGTAAATAATCCACATCCGACGCAACAATCGCCTGTAATTCTTCAATCACTCGATCGGCATCCTCTCTGATTCCAAGTGCGACAAGACTCAGAACTCCGGTCTCATGGTTCAGTGCAGCAATTCCATCATAAAACCCGAAGTATAGATCCGGCAGGTTCCTGTCATCTTTAGCCAGAACAGGAATTTTCTCAATCTGCCGTCCATAGTCATAGGCAATGAAACCAACCGCACCGCCGATAAACGGAATCCCTGAAGCATTCTCAACTGCATAGTTCGCCATTAAACTGCGCAACGCTTCCAGACCATCTTCAACATTCGATGTTCGACGTTCCGCATAGCTACCGTCTTTTCCTTCAAAAATAAGAAATGGGTCTGCGCCGAAAAAGCTCCATTGCCCCAGACCGTCATTTGACTGCGAACTGTCCAATATAAATGAACGTTCGCGCATACCAAACTGTTTGACCAAGACATTGATCGGTGGCGGGCTAGCAATTTCTAAAATCTTCATTTGCTATCAAAAAATGGAACGACAGAACATCGTTTCGATCGTACTAGTGCCGACCAGCCCGTCGTATCATAATGAACCCAACCACTTGAAAGAGGATGTTTGGGATCCAAATCAACAAATCAGGGCGCAGACTAAGATTCCCTTCAAACCAACTGATTACAATAATCAGGAAGTAGTAAGTTAAGGCAATAACCAGTGCAATCGCGAGGTTCGCATAGCTTTCCTTGCGACCTACCTGAATCGCCAGAGGTACTCCAAAAATGGCCAACGAGAAAACAGAAAATGCCATTGCGAAGTTCTTCTGTATGTGGATTTGCATTTTCATGCGCGTCTTCGAAATGCCCTCACCCTGCTCTATCTCATTCTCGAGTGCACCCTTTCGCGCATTCATCAATTGGGCAAAGGTCATGTCCTTTACTTTCATGCGTTTTCGGTTGTTTTCCCCGAAAAGCTTATCCATGGGCAACTCTATTGGGAGTTCCCCAAAGAAGATCGAACGCAAAGCGTCCCCGGCAAACATCTCCGGATCATCATCATTCCTTTTCTCGGCGGTTGCATTCCTCAAAATCAAAACAAGTGAATTGTTTTCGCGGTCGTAATCCAACTCGCCCTCTTCTGCTCTGGCAAAGAGAGTCACCCGTTGTTTTTCATCCAGTTGCCAAATCCAGAAATCCTTCATCAGATGGCCTTCCTGATCCCCCATGTAGATAACATAGCCGGGGAATTCGTGAATAAATCGTCGCTCTTCGATAAACTCGGTTGGATTTTCGCTCACCGCAGAAATTGCCAACTGTTTGTATGCAATTCGAGACTTGGGAGCATACTCAAGGTTGATTAATACTCCGGCGATCATGCCAACAAATGAGATCAAAAAAACCGGTGAGGCAATCTGATACAAACTCAGACCGGCAGACTTCATTGCCGTGACTTCCTGCTGTGAGGAAAGACGCCCCAGCGCAATCAGCGTGCCAGTCAGAACACCTAACGGCAGTGCGTAAGATGCGACGTAAGGAATCAGTAAGGCCATCAGCTTCAAAAAGACCCAAATCCCTAACTTGCCGGCAGCAAGCAGGCTGACGACATCTCTTAAGAGATTACCCATCAGTAAAACAAAGATAAACAGTCCCATTGCCAAAAGAGTGGCAATCAGTACTTCTTTTAAAATATAGCGATGTAGTAGAGGGAGCATTGACGAGCTCTAAGAGGAGTTAGAAGTTGTAATTTAGTCAACGTTGTAAAGACGAGCTAAGACAGGCATTATTTTTATCAAAAACATCTTTTCACGCTTCACACTTCTCAATTCCCTTACCAGACTCACCGGATGAATTCAGAACAGGAAGAAGTCCTTCAAATCTTTCGCCAAAGTGGTGCGCTCCTCGAAGGCCACTTTGTATTGCGCTCAGGCCTGCACAGCGCCTTTTTCTTTCAGTGTGCGCAAGTCTGCCAGTATATGGATAAAGTGACACGGATGGCTGAGCTTATGTCTAAAGATTTGCAGAACTATGGTGCGACCACAGTCGTAGCGCCGGCAATGGGCGGTCTTGTGATTGGCCAGGAAGTTGCCCGGCAGTTGAATTTACGTTTCCTCTTTCTGGAAAAAGTTGATGATAAGCTCGAGCTGCGTCGCAATTTTAAATTTAAGCCGAACGAGAAAGTGTTGATTATAGAAGATGTGATGACCCGCGGCGGTCGCGTTGCTGAAGCACTGTCAAAATGCCGGTTACATGGAGCCGATCCAGTTGCTGTAGGTGTCATCGTCGATCGCAGCGCTGGCAAAACGAGTTTCGATGTGCCACACCACAGTCTGGCTGAACTCAGTTTTCCAACTTACAATTCCGATGATCTACCCCCTGAACTTGCAACAACGGAAGCAATCAAACCCGGAAGTTAGACGCAGACAACATCGAGATGAGCCTATCTAACTAAGAAGCGCCGATGTCCTCGGCGGCGCAGTGTAGCCGCCCTTTTCTTCTGTACTCAACACTTACATTATTCTCAAACCGTATGCATTGACTCAGTGGACTCGATACGCAGCACATTTCCAAATATTTCTCAGCAAAGCTGGTCCATTCTTGAAGCGTGGGCTTTGCTCGTACGTGAGTGGAACGAAAAAGTTAATCTGATCTCGCGCAAGGATATTGAGTATCTGGAAGTTCGTCATCTGTCACACTGTCTGGCGATAACCAACTATCTGGATTTGAAGCCAGGTGCGCGCATTTTGGATGTTGGTACCGGCGGCGGACTACCGGGAATCCCAATGGCTATTTGTTATCCGCAGGCTCAATTTACCTTGATTGATTCTATCGGTAAGAAGATTGCCGTGGTGCAGGATTTGATCAATCGGTTGAGTCTTAAGAACGTTGAAGCCAAACAAGTCCGGGCAGAAGCTGTCGACCGGCAGTTTGATTTCATAACCGGGCGTGCAGTCAAAAACCTGCCTGAATTCTTCGGATGGATTAGAGGCAACCTACGCCGAGGAAAGCGTCATTCGATTCCAAACGGTGTGCTTTACTGGAAAGGCGGTGAACTTGGCGATGAATTTGAATCGTTGGGTATTCACCCACGCGAAATTTTTTCATTGGAAGCAATGTTCAGCGATTCCTACTTTGAGCAAAAGTACATTCTGCACTTTGACGAATTCGCGCTTTCACAAAATTTGAAAGCTTGATTAGGCTGAGAACAGTAACGAAAAAACGTTCAATCAGTGATCTCAGATAAATCCCATTGATCACTAATCAGGCGCAAGGTCCTGTATTCGTGTAAAAATACTCCACCAAAAGACGAACTATACTTGAAGCTGTCACTTAATTCGCGAACTGCAGAAGCAACGTCGGAAGCACTTTGACCGTAAAAAGTAATCTGTGGCGTATCCGGAAGTTCAACTGTTTCGATCGAAAGATATACCGGCCGACCAATTTTGGCACCGTACGCTAACTCGTCACGAGTTATTTCTTCGATCGAGTTTTCGCCGGTAACCTTGGTGCGATAGGACATAATTCCAATAAAGTCGGAAACATCCTGAATGTGTTCATTGAGATACTTTTTCACCCCATTGAATTCTATGAAAAATTGTTCGTTACCGTCGTACCAGAAAGGGATGTCGTTTGCAAAGGTAAGTGATGGATCCGTTTCAACAATTATTCTACGGAGCTTTGTCAATAATTCCAGTAGTTCTACGGCGATTTCCTGCTGTTCGCCTGATTTCCAACGAGGCGTTGAGTAAGGCTCAATATCGTAGTGGACGCCGGAAAATCTGGCATTGGGCGATTGAGAAATATTAAATTCTAGTATAGCAGAGAGACGAGCAATCACACTCTCATGGTTAGGGGCGAAAGCCATATAACCAGAGCCATCAAGGGCTTCAACACGGATGTTTAAAGCGTTGGCCATCAACAATAACTCGTTCCAATCCTGACTGTCCGCAAGCTTGTAGGTACCCGGTTCCAACTGATCGTAATTAACCTGCACAAATATTCTTCCGATACCGTGTGATCGACAAAAATCGAGCATAAGAATACGCTCCCAAGGATCTGTGATGTATTCACGTTGCCACACCCACATACCAATATCTGTACCGGGAGATATCAGATAAGGAACATCTACTTTCGTCGAAACAAAACTGGATTGGTTGGTTGATTCGCCCAAATCTTTATCATTTGATTTGCGACCGAAAAAACCAGTGAAAGGTAAAAAAGGTAGCGAAAAGATGACAACGCTGGAGAGTAATCTTTGGTGAGTAGTACTTTTAGTGAACATGGTTCAATAGATAAAAGACAATCTGAAGATGCGAAAAATGTTCCGCATCTTGGTGTTTTTCAGCTTTTGGAGGTATTTTGCTCAGAGAATAAATAGCTTCAGCGATTACTGAACAGCGATTATAGAGTCAATATAAGCGTCTTGTCTAAAACCGGACCTCCTCGAGTTTTCAAATCTGAGACGAATATTCTTTATGTTAGAAATTGTGTTTTGAAATGGGCCTTGGCCATCAACTCTCTCCATATCAGAAGGAGATAACATGAATCTAAGTGTATAAGGAGAATCAATGGGTGGTCGTTCTGCCTTGGCAGAACGAGTCTGCCAAATCGATCCATCGACACCTTCAATAGCAAGTTTTGCGAGAGTGATAGCGGATGTTTCAGTCAGGCCACCGCCACCAGGATAATCTTCAATGAAAACGAATGCTTTTATTTCGGAGTAACCAGAAAGATTATGAGTATTCGGGGAGAGATTTATAAAACATAAATTAGCATTATTACCAGTTTCCCAGGTTAGGTTAAAGCATGCCGCATTACTGTTATTTTCTCCAAGTCCCATGGCGAGAGAAGGTTTACCTGCCTGAGCAGCACTGCCGAACGTAAAGACATCTGCCTGGAGCGCACTTGTATCGATATAACTCTCAAAATCTTCGAGGATCAGCTGAGCATTTAATGAACTTGTGGCAAGGGCAACAAAGAGAACTTTTATGTAACTTTTGTATTTCATGGTATTTTTGGTTGAACTAAATATGCAATAAATTTGGCACAATGATACTCTAGGATGAGCTCAAAGTTCACAATTTATGTCAATTGAATAATTTCAATGATAGGCAGATGTTTAAAAGCAGCAGTTGTGATTTTCAAGCACCGAGTAAATAGTTAGATTTCGACAATACTTGCATCTTTCCAAAGATGTTCAAGCTGATAAAAATCGCGCATTTCTGCTGTTTGAAGATGAATCATGAAGTCAAACGCATCGACAACAATCCAGCCGCTATCAACTTCTCGATCTTTTCCCAACACCTTCACATTAAACTCTTTTAACGCATCAGACAGGGCAGACTTCATTGCTTTTAAATGGGGATTGGCCGTGCCGGTTGCTAAAATAATGTAGTCTGTAATGGATGATTTGTTACGTAAATCGAGCACACGAATGTACTCGCCCTTTTTTTCTTCGATCGCTGCGACCGCACAGCGGATTTCATCGAGTGTAGAAGATTTTTCTGGTTGTTTTGGTGTCATTATAGATTCTTAGAGTTTCTGTCATACAGACCTTTTTCATAAATAAAAGCCTCAACTTCATCAGGAACCAGCCCTGAAATCGAAAGACCATTCTTGAAACAATTGCGTACTTCCGTTGAACTTATGGATATTTTTTCTGCTTTCAACATTTCATAGCGAACATCTGGAATACACTTTTCGCCAGCTTTAACTTTACTTTCGCGCGGGTAGACCAGAAACGATATTGTTTTAACCAGTTCATCAATACGATTCCACTTATCGAGTTGAACAAATTGATCTTCGCCGATAATTAAAAATAGCTTAGCTCTGCGGTACAGTTTTTTGAAATAATCAACGGTATCTACTGTATAATTAATTCCATCCTCCTTTATCTCGTATGTATCCAGTTCGAACCTAGAATCGCTTTGCAATGCCAGACGAAGCATTTCCAGACGCGCAGTATCGTCAAAAAACGGCTCTTGTTTCAGCGGTGCCTGTGCTGCAGGCAAAAAAATAACACGTTCCAAACCAGCCTGTTCCAAGGCGCAGCGAGCTACTTCCAAATGTCCACAATGCACGGGATCAAACGATCCTCCAAACAATGCAATACGACTGCGGTTAGAAACCACTTTTGCCCTGGTCGTGTTTTTTTTATCCATTTATTCTGTTTTTCCAATCACACTCGATCGCACATTTCAATAGACAACTCCAAATGCAAAATACAAAAACTGGCTTGACCGGAAATGATCACCGGTCACTCGCCCTGACCTTACAGAGCATTCTGGATGAAGAAGGCAAATAAGGGCTGTCTATTGGCGAAATTGTGGATGTTGTTGAGGGTAAAGGTTTCGGCTTGCTCCTGATTCTATTGTCCCTCCCCAGCTCGATACCACTTCCGGCGATGAGCATCTTTGCAATTGGTGTCGGCATTTCGGAAGAGGACAGCCTTATTGCGATCATAGCCACGCTTCTTTCTATAATTGCAGCCCTGTTTTCCAGTTGGCTTGGCTATCAGATTATCAGCACAGTGATTGAAAAATCCGGCGAGTGGCTTCATCAGGCAAGCGTTGAGTATGCAGCAGGTTTGCTCTGTTGAACCAGTAGACTTTTTAAATTTGGCAGGCCGACAGGGATTCGAACCCCGAATGACTGTACCAAAAACAGTAGTGTTACCATTACACCATCGGCCTCCATGAATCAGGAAGCTAGAAATGATCGATCATCCGTCAAGCATCCACTTAAAGATTTTTTATCCTAAAGTTGTTTAAATTTAAAAAAATCACACTTAATTATTAAATACTCTGAATCGATGGGTTGACGTTGGGCAAAAAACTGAGTTTAAAGCATACCTTGATGGACAAAATAGATCAATCAAGTGTAGGACCAAAGTATCGACGAATCATTCTGAAGCTAAGTGGAGAAGTTCTTCGCAACGCCAAAGACGGTGAACCTCTGGATGCTAAAATCCTACGTAATATATGTGAAGAAGTAAAAAAAGTTGCTGAAAAAGGTGTCCAAGTTGGCCTTGTAATCGGTGGTGGAAATATATTTCGCGGCTTGAGCGGCGCAAATATGCATGGTGTTGACCGTACCACCGGCGACTATATGGGAATGCTTGCCACGGTTATCAACGGTCTTGCCTTTATGGACTGTTTGGAAAAGTTAGGGGTGACCGTACGCCTGCAAAGTGCAATACCGA
Organism: uncultured Opitutia bacterium; assembly: GCA_963922575.1. GTDB lineage: Bacteria > Verrucomicrobiota > Verrucomicrobiia > Opitutales > Coraliomargaritaceae > Lentimonas. The sequence continues at coordinate 32,879 of CAWUII010000009.1, read as the reverse complement.
TGGATAAGCTTGCAGAGCCGTTTATATTGAGACGCGCTACCCGTCATCTAGAACGCGGCCGTGTTGTCATTTTTGCCGGTGGTACAGGAAATCCGTATTTTTCAACTGATACCTGTGCTGCCTTGCGTGGTAGTGAGATACATGCAGATGTTCTATTAAAGGCTACCAAGGTTGACGGAATTTATGACAAAGATCCAACCAAACATGATGATGCAAAAAAATATGAAAATCTGCATTATATGGATGCCCTGCGCGATCAACTCAATGTCATGGATTCGACTGCATTTTCGCTATGTATGGAAAATAAAATGCCAATACTTGTCTTCAGCATGCGTGAGCCTGGCTCAATCCTTCGTGCAGTGATGGGAGATAAAATTGGCACACTAGTCAGCTAATTTTTAACTTCTTCTAAACAAAACAACTATGGAACCAAAAGATATCTTAAATACCTTAAAAGAAGACCTCAAAAAAGCAACCGGTCACACGATCAGTCAATTTGCCAGCCTTCACGCAGGCAAAGCATCGCCTTCGATGCTCGATGCAGTTCGCGTAAGTGCCTACGGAAGTACGGTTTCGCTTAAGGAAGTCGCCGCCGTGACAACACCCGATGCCAAAACGATCATGGTTCAGCCTTGGGACAAAAGTATCATTCGTGATGTTGAAAAAGGTATCCAAGAGGCCAATCTGGGGCTCAATCCGATTGTTGATGGTGGTATTCTACGGGTGCCCGTGCCTGAACTCACTGGCGAACGCAGACAGGAACTTGCCAAGACTGCTGGCAAAATGGCTGAAGATGGCCGTGTGAGCGTCCGCCAAGCACGACGTGATGCGCTGGACCTTTTTAAGGCGGCTAAAGACGATGGTCTCTCTGAGGACGACTTTAAACGCTATGAAAAAGACGTACAAAAGTTGCATGACGACTACATTTCGGAAATAAATAAATTGTTATCAGGCAAAGAAAACGACCTTCAGACCATATAAGTGTCTGAGCTGTTTCCTGCAAAAAATCTCAAGTCTACCCGTCTATATTGATTTTCCTAAAACAGGCCAAACGAGTTGTCATCAAGCTGGGCACCGGGGTATTGACGAAAGGCATCGGCGATCTGGAAAAAGACCGCATCCAATCACTTTGTCGCCAGGTAAAACGATTGCGCGATGAAGGTATCCAAGTCATTGTTGTAAGTTCTGGAGCCATTGGTCTTGGAATGGGCAAGCTTGCACTTACGCAACGTCCGAAGGATCTCCCGCTACTGCAAGCGTGCGCTTCTCTGGGGCAAACAATTTTGATCAATAACTGGCAGCAGGGCTTCGACCCATACAATCTACTGGTGGCTCAAATACTGCTTACCCGTGAAGATCTGCGAGCAAAGCACCGCTACAATGCAATTTTCAACACCGTAGAACGTTTGCTCTCAAAAGGGGTCATACCAATCGTAAATGAAAACGACGCTATCAGCGCTGACGAAATAAAATTTGGTGACAACGATACACTTTCAGCTCTGGTCGCCGGCGTAACCAATGCCGATCAACTGTTTATCCTGTCCAACATACCGGGATTGATCGATCTCAAAGGAACCGGTGAAGTTGTGCCTAAGGTTGAGAAAATAACACCACAAATTGAAGCCATGGCTCAGGGAACCAGTCAGACAACGTCTGTCGGTGGCATGGTCAGCAAACTCTCCGCGGCAAAAATAGCGCATCGGTTCGGCTGTGGAGTAACCATTGCAAATGGTCATGACCGTGACCTGTTTGAACGATTGCTTGCTGGAGAACACATGGGCACTTACTTCGTCCCCCACTCCATGCCGGTCAAATCAAACAAACGCTGGATTGCCACTCTGGATGAAGCCTGCGGAACACTTACCATCGATGCAGGCGCGGCTGAGGCTATTCAAAAATACGGAAAAAGTCTGCTGATTGCCGGAATTACCGGCTGCGAAGGCAACTTTGAAGCCGGTGATCTGGTCAAAGTAAACCTGCCGGAAGGCTCCGTTATTGCCCACGGGCTTAGTATGATAGATTCGGAAAATCTCATGCGTGCACTTGAGATGACTCCCAATGACCGCAGCCGATTGGCTACAGCGTCAAATGTGATCATACATCGTGACCAATTAGTGCTACTAGACTAATCTCAATACAAGTCCTTAAAAACTGATTCCATTACAACAACTGCAAAGGAGCAAAGCCGTTATTAACAGTTGTATCTGACTTGGAAAACCATACATCTAATTTCGCCGCATTGATCACAAACCCTGTCTGAATAAATCTATCTTAATGTCAGCAAATCCAAAAACCCCACAAAATAAGGAACCTTTGCGAGAAAGATTCATTCTACTAGGATTCGCCACACTGAAAGAGCGACCGAATAGAAGCATCGAAGTCTCGATCCGATGGGGTCGAGTCGTTGCAGTATTATTTGCACTCTCTATGATTGGCTGGCTTAGCGTCACTGGTGCTCTTTATGCCTACCTAAAATACACGCAAGGCTTTAAAGCAGTCAGCTTTTCCAACACTCTGTTGCTGCAGAGAAGTGAACTCCGTAGAAAAATTGGAGACCAGCAAATTCAGGAAAGCATTGTTCATTTGAATGCCGGCAATTACGGAGACTCCTTTCGACTTTTGCACTTTGGAGTCGCTCGTTCACCTGGAAATCTGGAAGGCCGCAAATTAATTGCAGATTTTTACGAACTGGCTAGAAAGCGACCTCCAATCGCAGCAGACTATCTTCTAGAGGGTCTTTCACATGGTGGCCTCCAAGATATAGAGTATCTCAAAAAAATGATACAAGTGCTACTTCGGAACCAAATGGACGAAAAAATCCAGGAGCTCGCTGAGACCTATTTACCGGAAGAACCGGAATTGACAGATACCAATAAGCTACTGGCGCTAGGTGCTGCTATGGCCAACTATCATCGAGAAAATTACGATCAAGCAGAAGATTATCTGATCGCCTACAATCTGCTTGAATCGATTGATGGCCTCCTGATTTATTCAAAAATAAGCTGGGATCAGGGTGACCGCATCGCTGCAATAACCAAATTGGAACAAATGATGGGCCGCTTTCCTGATTCCGATCCACTGCTGCTTCAGCTGAGTAATTACTATCGTGAGATTGGAGACATGGACCAGGCACGTCGTTATGCAATTCTTCGCAGTGTAAAAGATCCCCTGAATTATAAACCCAGGATTGAACTCCTCTATATCTATAACAATGAAGGCGATATCGAACGTGAAGCCAGCGAAATTGAACGCTTTTTTGAGCAATTCAGCCAGGACAAAAGTGCTCTTATAGAATTTGCCAACTTAGCGGCAAAAACCGGAAATACAGACTTGTCAAAACGCATTCAAACGGTGGCTCTAGACAATGGATTTGACATCGATATGTTCGCTATTTTGGTGCTTGAAGCTCATATTGTCAGCAAAGACTACGTAAAAGCTTTGACCCTTTCCGAAAGCTTGATCGAACAAAAACCCACGTGGCTGACAAAGCGATGGGCCGCGTTCAACAGCCTACGCTCAATTGCTGCATTTGCCATAAATAGGCCCGACCTGGGTGAAATCTATCTGCAAAACTTTTTGAAAGGTACAGCTCAAATGCCACAAACATATCTCAGCGTATCCAATCATTTTTCGACGATCGATAGGATTCCCCAGGCACGTAAAGTATTGTCAGTGGCTTACCAGAAATTTCCCAAAAATCAGAAAATTCTCTCTGAACTAATTGCAATGGATCTCGAACTGGGAAAAACGGAAAGGCTTGATGCTCTTCTAATTAAACTGCTGCAAATGAGACGCCCGCAAAGGGAACTACTTGCCAAAGCGTATCAGGAACTCGGCAGCGACCGTTTTATATTCACTAAAAATCGTGACCTCTTGCTGCTGCAATTGAGCGCGATTTTGAGAGAAAATAATTAAGAATCGTCCCTTTGGGAGACAACACTCTGAGCATTGGTTATCTTAAGTCGGCTTTTCCGGATTTAGATTTAACCTTATAAAATACCCGAGCGGCAATTACGCGACGCTCATCAACGTCATCAATCGTCACCTCCATTCCTGCCAATGTCAGCTTCTCGCCATATTCTGGTATACGGCCCAACTCACCGGTAATCAAACCGCCGAATGTAGATACGTCATCGTTGTCAATCTCAACACCAAGCTTCTCTTCAATGTCGTGAATTGGCGTTGAACCGGAGATCCAAAATGTATCTGGCTTTCTTAAAGCCTTTATCTGTGCTTCTTCACGATCAAACTCGTCCTGGATTTCTCCTACAAGTTCTTCCAGAATGCTTTCAAAAGTAACCACACCGACAACTTCACCAAAAACACCCACGACGAGCGCCATGTGGAAACGTGCCCGCAACATACGCTCCAGTGCGTCCTCAAGCGATGTTTCCAGCTCAAATGTAGCAACGGTTCGCTTATGACTTACCAAATCAACCGTTTCACATGAATGGCTGATACGGAACAAATCCTTAATATGTATGATCCCTTCGCAGTTATCCAAATTGCCACGACAAAGAGGATAACGAGTATGTCCAGTCTCTCTCATCAATTTCAAATTCGTTTCTGCACCTTCATCCAGATTACAGATAACGACTTCGTTACGTGGTAGTAATACATCCTGAACCGTAAGATTCTGCATCTGCAAGGTGTGATTCATAATCTTGCGAGCAACCGGTGAAAGTGTCTGTGCTTCGTCTCCCATCACTCGAATCTGAACATCGACATCCAGCGGATTCATTTCATCCTCGACGGTCACTCCAATCCGCTTGAAGAGCATCTGCTTCAGACTCCGTAAAATTAACATGATTGGCAGTGTTACTACCTGAAACACCAACAACACATGATAAGAATATAGAATTCCCTTGATAGGATTACGCATTGCCAGACCTCTTGGGAAAATGTCCGCAAATAAAAAGTGTATCAATGCGGAACAGATAAAGAGCAGTGAGACGACCAGCCAGCGATAAGGTATCTGTCTCACCTCAAACAAGAGGAAAAAATCGCTCACAACCAAAATCAGCAGGAGACCAACCGCTATCGTGCAAATCGTTTTGCTAAATCGGACCGTACGACCTGTTTTATCGCTTTTATCAATAAGTCGCGCAATACCGCGCCGGCGTTTCAAGCGCTCTAATGTTTCGGCGCTAATGCCTCCGTAACGAATTTTCACCAGACTGGTTTCACACATTACCAGAAATGCATGCAGCACTATCACCAGTGTAACGGCACTCAGGGAAACAAGAAAATTAATCCAAACACTACTCATTAAATTAAACTAATATCATCGCTTTTTAGTAAATCAGACAGACTGTCAAGCAGTCGTTGATTCTCCTCCGGCCGCCCAATGGTAATTCGCACGTACTCAGGCATGCCGTAGACACCCAAAGGTCGAACGATAACACCTCGCTTCTGCAGCGCCTTAAAACAAGATGCTGCATCACCGACTCGGCTTAGGACAAAGTTTGCCGAGCCTCCCAAAGTTTCAATGCCAAGTGCGCTCAGGCCGGCACAGAGAAACGTGCGCCCCGCTTCATTTTGCTGACGGCACATGGAAACAAAATCCTCATCATCCAGTGCCGCCAGTGCAGCAGCCTGAGCAACCGAATTCACATTAAACGGCTGGCGCACACGATGCAGTAAACGGATTAACTCCGGACTGGCATATCCATAGCCAATTCGCAATCCGCCCAGTCCGTAAATCTTTGAAAATGTCCGCAGGCAGATCACTTTGCGCCCGGAATGAATGGCATACTTCAGATCCGGGGCGTTTTCCAGATATTCTGCATAGGCTTCGTCCAGACACAGGATCACGTGTTCCGGCAACTGATCGACCAGCGTCCGTAAGTCCGCTTCCGCATTTGCCACACCGGTCGGATTATTGGGACTGGCAATAAACATCATACGAGTGCGCTCAGTCACAGCAGCCAGCATTGCCTCCAGATCGTGGCCAAAGTTTGCCATCGGCACTTCTACCGGTGTGGCACCAAATAATTGAGTGACCAGCTTGTAAACAATGAATGCCTGGGCCCCCATGACCACTTCAAGCCCGGGCTTTAGAAACAGATGCCCTAGCAATTCGATCAGTTCATTGGAGCCGTTGCCGACCAGGATCCAATCAGGGGAAATCTCGTGTTTTTGAGCAATTTTTTGACGTAACTCATGACAACCGCCTTCTGGATACAGGTGTGCGTTCTGAAGTATCTGGATACCGGCATCAACTGCTCTGGGAGACGGGCCAAACGGGTTTTCGTTGGATGCAAGCTTACAAACGGACTCCGGGTTCAAACCAAACTCTCGGGCAACCACCTCAATGGGTTTGCCAGGTTCGTAAACTGGTTGTGTGCACACACCGGCATTTACAAGTTCAGTATATTTCATCGACAATAATTTTTTTGAACTTGCGTTTATAAAATACGATTGCAACAAAAACTCTTTTATATCGGATGAAAATTTTACTCACCGGAGCTTCAGGCCTGCTGGGGAATGCGTACGCTGAAGCAGCCGTACGCCGCGGTCACGCCCTCACCGCATTGTACAACCGCAGAGAACCAATCGCACGTGGCGTGGAGCAGTGTGTTCCGATAGACGCTCGAAAACTTGAGGACATTACCTCAATTATACTGAGTCTGTGGCCCGATGTAATCGTAAATTGTGCAGCGATATCCTCGCCGACACAAGTAGATGCCGAACCAGAACTTGCTGAAAAAATCAATGTCGCGTTGCCACGGCAACTGGCGCAACTCTCGAGCCACATGGGCGCACGCTTTATTCATATTTCAACCGACATGGTCTTTGACGGTCAAGCGGGTGAACCCTATCGCTCCACGGACATGCCATGCCCACGTACACTGTATGGACAGACAAAGCTGATGGCTGAACGGGAGATACTGGAACACAACACCGAAGACCCGGTTATTTTACGTATCCCGATTCTTATGGGTAACAGCCCCTCCGGTAAACGCAGCGCCCACGAAAAGCTGTTTGCGGCACTTGCACGTGGTGAAACGCCGGAATTCTACAACGACGAAATACGCCAGCCCTGCTCGGCTGGAAATGTTGCTGAAGTGATGCTCGAACTCAGTGAGCGCCGTGACCTGAGCGGGATTTTTCACTGGTCCGGCGCTGAAGCCATTAGTCGCTTTGAAATGGCAAAGCGCATTCTGGACCATTTCGGCAAACCAACGGATGGTATCCGAGTGATCGAAACCGATAAAAGTACCCTCCCAAAGAACCACGCTGGGACACTCATGTTCAACCTGCATCCAATTGAACATAAGCTCAAAACCAGACCGCCCACCTTTCAGGAGCAACTTGAAGAACTTACTTATATTGAACCGCTCCGCGCAGCTGACTTTTAATTTCCAATTCCTAATTTCAAACTACCGTGTCCCTGATCCTCCTACCCGAAAACGCCCACGATGCTGCGACCAATATGGCCATCGACGCTTCCCTGCTCGATTCCGTGCCGGAGAAAAGCGCGGTTTTTCGTCACTACGGTTGGACTGAACCGGCCATCACCTTTGGCTACACTCAAAGGATCCGAGAGGTTAGAACCGTTGTTCCAGAAACCATCCGTCTCTGCCGACGTCTCACCGGCGGCGGCATTGTTGACCATCGCAATGACTGGACCTACGCGCTGATTCTTCACGCCCAACTGGAAGCAGCACAGCTCCCGGCAACTGAACTATACGAAAAAGTCCACCAATCCGTACAAAACGCGCTTGCAGACCAAACCATCACCACCCGATTGGCGCCCTGTCCGCGCGCCTGCGGTCAAACACCGCCACCCAAACCTGTCGGGCCCAGCCAGTGCTTTGTCCAACCGACGGCAAACGACATCCTGCAGCCTGACGGTAGAAAGATTGCTGGCGCTGCTATGAAACGCACACGTCAAGGAATCCTGATCCAGGGGTCGATCGATCTTAGCGCCTTGCCGGAGACATTGGATGCCCCGACCTTCTCCAGGGCCTTTCCTGCGGCGCTTGCTGAACGACTGCAGCTTAAACTGTCCAAAGATCGTAAGCAGCTACCGAACCAGCAAAGTCTTCAGGCGAAATACAACCAGTTCATGAGTGCCGAGTGGACTGCCAGAAGGTAGAAGCAGTTCGAGCGGTAGAAACACTCTCAGCGATTTTGTAGATGTCTCCTAAATACTCTTTCATCAGCGAAGCAGTGCCGCAGACTTAAAAATACTATGTATGAGCACTGCGACTTCCCAAAAACCGAAATCCAGGAAGAGGCACTTTTTTTACTTTTTTTTCAAAAAAACCACAATTTTAGCCAAAAAATTTCGTATAATATAAGTATGCGATAGCTTATAATAAATATAAGAAATCGAATAAACTATAAATGTAGTAATATTATGAGCATAAAATATAAAATAGTCGAAAGACCTCAACCGGGAGTCCTCGGGGGCGGTGATAAAAAATACTACGCTTCTACTAGTGCAACGGGAGAGGCTGATATCCACAAGTTGACCAAGGCTATCGAAAAAATTAGTACGGTCAGCGGCGCTGATATACGTGCTGTACTCTATGCCTTGGTAGATGTCGCTACGGACGAACTGGCTGACAGCAATATTGTCAGAATGGGCGATCTTGGAAGCTTGAGAATATCCATCCGCAGCAATGGATATGACGCTCCCAGCGAAGTAAATGCAACTGCGGTCAAAGGAACCAAGGTGCTCTTCTCACCGGGTAAGCAGTTAAAGGAAATGCAAAAAACGCTCATCTACAGGGAGGCGAAGTCAAACAGATAGAAACATAAGATCCTATGCGCATGAAATGTACATCTCATGCGCATATTTTTTTGAAACTATAAAACGAAAAAAAGTAGCTACTAAATTTGAAAAAGTAGTTACAAAAATAAAAAAAGTAGCTACTTTTCTTAAATCCAATAGTTAAACGTTTAACCCTATGTTGATTCTCCTCTCACCCGCCAAATCACTCGATTACGAAACGCCATTGCGTACGCAAACGGTTACGCAACCACGTCTTTTGAATCACTCGAATGAACTGGCCGACGGACTCAGGAAACTGGACTCCAGCGCACTTGGCAAACTCATGAAAATCAGCCCTAAACTGTCGGAGCTGAATTATAACCGCTACCAAGACTACCAAACGGCTCACACTCAAGACAATAGCCGACAGGCGATTCTGGCATTTACCGGTGACGTCTATCAGGGCATGGATCTTGCCGAATGGTCGCAAGATGATTTCGACAGCGCTCAGTCAAAAATCCGAATCCTGTCCGGCCTTTACGGAGTTCTGCGTCCGCTCGACCGCATCCAGCCGCACCGTTTAGAGATGGGAACAAAACTCAAGAATGCCCGCGGCAACAACCTCTATGAATTCTGGGGTTCCACGATCACAGATCAGCTCAATAAAGATCTCAAAGAGTCCGGTTCAGATTGGGTAGTCAATCTCGCTTCAAACGAATATTTTTCATCCGTTAAGCAAAAGGAACTTAACGGAGAAATCATCACGCCGGTCTTCAAGGACGAGAAGAACGGCACGTTCAAAGTGATCTCGTTTTACGCCAAAAAAGCCCGTGGCATGATGGCCGACTTTATTGTGCGCAATTCAATCGGATCCGCCGAAGATCTAAAAGCATTTGATTCGGATGGCTATCGGTTTGATGACCAGTCATCGGAGTTGAACACGTTGACATTTCTGCGTTCTGGCAATGGATGAAGCCAACTCCTTCAGACATCAATACGCACACGATCCCGGCTACGAAAGAAGTGCAGGTCTCTAAAGCCTTTTTTCCGCAACATCGGTTGTATCGTATCAAACGAACGACCGACTGTTTCCGGCTGATGTGAATCCGATCCGATTGTCAGCTTGACGCCCATCTCACTTGCCCAGTCGAGAATCAGGGGATCAGGATGCACTTCAAAGTCGCCTTTGACCAATCCGCTGGTATTGACTTCCATACAAATATCCTGATCGACAACGGCCTGTAGAAACTCGCGGATAACGGCTTCGTGCTCACCTGGCTTGAATTCGCTCACGACTCCATAAGTACGAATCACATCCGGATGCGACATGCTGTCATAACGACCGGAGAGAACACCTTCCCTCAGATGGCGAAAGTAGTATTCAATACGACCGTGATCGTCGTTGATCTGTTTATCTTCCAGCCAATTCGAATAGCTGCGACAATGCGCGTGCAAAGAACCAAGCACAAAATCCCACGTGTAGTCTTTGAGGATTTCGTCCATCGGCTGCATGTGTTTTTCGTCGGGAAATACCTCTGCCTCAATGCCACACAAAACTTCTACTCCCAGGGTTTTGGCTTCTTCAGCGGCATTGGCCACCATCTGTCGATACTCCTCAATCTGATCGTAACGCATACGGATACCCCTTTGGCCAAATGCCTCCCATTTCATCGGGATATGACAGGTAAACGTGATCACATCGATCCCTTTCTTTGCCGCACAGCGCGCGTACTCGATGGGTTTTCCAACCGCGTGTCCGCAGAGTGGCGTATGCATATGTGAGTCAACTTGCATTGTTAAAAGGAGTTAGACGTTGGAAGTTAGTAGTTAGAATAATGCCTAAGGAGCCAGGCGATCAACCGACCACGCATTTGTTTCATCTCGCTGAAACAGGAACCGGTCGTGCAGCCGTCCGCTGCGACCCTGCCAGAACTCAAAAGTCGCTGGAACAATCCGATAACCACCCCAGTTGTCCGGTAAGGGAATTTCTCCGTTGGCAAACTTGCGCTTCATCTGATCCAGCTTCATTTCGAGAATCTGCCGCGACGTAATCACCTTGCTCTGCGGCGACGTCCAGGCGCCCAGACGACTCGCCAACGGTCTCGAGATAAAGTATTTAAGCGACTCCAGCTTGGAAATACGTTCAACACTGCCGGTTATGCTTACCTGACGCTGAAGCGGCAACCATAGGAAATTGACCGAAACTTTTGGATGCGCGTCGATCTGTACTGCTTTGCGACTTTCATAGTTGGTGTAGAAAACAAGACCTTTTTTGGAAAAACCCTTCAGTAAAACTGTGCGCGTAAAGGGTTGTCCGTCAGGATCGACCGTTGCCAGACACATCGCATTAGGCTCTTCAACTTCGCACTTCTTGGCCTGCTCAAACCATTTCTCGAACTGTTCAAAGGGATCTTCTGAAAGATCAGAGATATCCAAGGCGCCTTTCGTATAGTCGATTCTAAGCTCTTCGATAGAGTCCATAGTTTAAAAGAAGTTAGAAGCTGGAAGTTAGGAGACCGCAAATTATCTAGCATCTTTCAGCGAATATTAGCGGGCAAATCAATCAAAGTCCGCTAGATAGCGCTCCGCTTCGATGGCTGCCTGACAACCCATACCGGCAGCGGTGATGGCCTGACGGTACACATGGTCCACACAATCTCCGGCAGCGTACAAACCCTTGTGCGGAGTCTTCACCTGACTTCCGGACGCAGGCAATATGTAGCCGTTTTCATCACGCTCCAGTATATCTTTGACGAAATCCGTATTTGGGATGTGACCAATCGCGACAAAAACGCCTTTGCAGGGGATCTCACGCATCTCCTCTGTTTTTGAGTCTTTTACGCGGATGGCACGCGCTTTACCGTTTTCATCCGCAAGAATTTCATCAACTATTGAATTCCAGGCCATTTCAATCTTCTCATGCTTGAGAACACGATCGGCCATTATCTGAGAGGCACGCAACTCATCACGACGGTGGATCAGTGTTACCTTTGAGCAGAAACGAGTGAGAAAAAGGGCTTCTTCGGCAGCGGAATCACCTCCACCGATCACAACTACCTCCATGTCACGGTAAAAGGCGCCATCACACGTGGCACAAGTCGTTACCCCCTTGCCACCGTACATCTCCTGCTCGCCCGGAACGCCTGTCAGACGAGGCCTTGCACCCGTCGCAATGATGACCGCCTGGGCTTCATATACTTTATCACCTGAATAGAGTTTCTTGATAGAACCATCTAATTCGATGCGATCAACCTTGGCACTTTCGTAACGGGCTCCAAATCTGGCAGCTTGTTTTCGCAGATTATCCATCATAGTGTATCCGTCGATACCTTCAGGAAAACCTGGAAAGTTCTCTACTTCAGACGTTGTCGTCAACTGGCCACCCGGCTGACTGCCCTCAAGAACGAGAGGATTTAACTGTGCACGTCCTGTATAGATTGCCGAAGTCAGTCCGGCACATCCAGTTCCTAAGATAATAACATTTTCCATATATGTTCAACTCACTTGATTTTGCGTTAAAATCAAAGATTAAATTAAATTATTCTGTCTAAAACTTAGAAATCTTTTCCGTTCGGCTTGCAATTAGCGCTTGAAGTTTTCTTATGTACCTTTCGTTGAGATCAATTCTCAAAAAAATTTATTATGCGCCTGGATAGAATCAAAAAAAACGGAGTTTTTCGGGTAACGAAAGTAAACTGTGAAAATGAGAGCATTGCCCGGTTGATGACAATGGGACTATTACCCGGACAAGAAATACGTCTGACCCATGAAGCTCCTCTGGGAGACCCCATTGCAGTTTTCTTTCGGGATTGTCACATCAGTCTTCGCCTTAGTGATGCGGCAGAAGTCGAAGTTGAAAAGATCTAACATGTCCGACACATCGTCAAAAGTGCGTATTGCACTGATTGGAAACCCCAACACCGGCAAAAGCTCCCTGTTCAATGCACTGACCGGGATGAGGCAACGCGTCGGCAATTACTCCGGTGTTACCGTTGAGAAAAAGACAGGGAGCTGGAGCCTGAGAGAAGGCCTGGAAGTGCAATTGATCGATCTGCCGGGCACCTACAGTTTAAGCGCCAGCTCTCTGGATGAACGCATCGCTGTCGATATTCTGGCAGGCCACGTTGAAAATCAATCGGCACCCGATTTGATCATCGTAGTCGTTAACGTTGAAAATCTACAACGCAACTTGTTCCTCGCCTCGCAAGTTTCAGAGCTGGACGTACCGATTGTCATCGCACTCAACTGTTGGGACGTGGCTGAGAAAAAAGGCCTGCAAATTGACTGTAAACTGCTGGAACAACGCCTGGGCGTGCCAGTAGTGCCAACTATTGCAACACGTAACCGGGGCGCCAACGAGCTTGCACTTGCCGTCGAAAAAGCCCTGAAAACAAAGCCTATTATGATCCGACCTATTTGGCCGGAATCAATAAAAAATGCGCTACAGAAACTTCAGGACGAGCTCGTTACACAACGAGGTGAATCATTGCACAAAGGAGAACTCCAGCGTTTGATTTTTGACCGCAAAAGCGCCTTGCGCGAGCGCCTGAAAACACCGGCTTCCGAACTGGAACCAATTATCAAAGAGGCCCGTGATAAGTTATATAAAGAGGGCTTTAATCCGGATGCAGCCGAGTCTATACTGAGATTCCGTTTTCTAAATCCTTTGCTGAACGACATCATCGCTCGTCAGGCAGTGCATAAAAAGCGTTCCAGAAGCGAAAGCATTGACCAGCTGCTGTTGCACCGTTTCTGGGGCTTGGTTGTTTTTGTGGGGATGATGTATGTCGTCTTCCAGTCAGTCTATACCTGGGCAGGACCTTTCATGGATTGGATCGAAGGTGGCACCGGAGCGCTTCAGAACATCGCAGGTAATTTGCTCACGACAACGCCCATGCTGCAAAGTCTGATTATCGATGGTATTATAGGAGGTGTGGGCGCATTTCTGGTGTTCCTTCCGCAGATTCTCGTGCTCTTTCTATTTATCTCACTCTTGGAAGAATCCGGGTATATGGCGCGCGCCGCTTTCCTGATGGATAAACTGTTCCACTGGTGTGGGTTGAGTGGAAAAAGCTTTGTCCCTCTACTTTCAAGCTACGCTTGCGCTATTCCGGGGATTCTGGCAACACGCACCATTGGTGATCCAACAGCGCGAATGATCACTATCCTAATTGCGCCGTTGATCAGTTGCTCGGCACGACTACCGGTCTACGTGCTGCTGATTGGAGCGTTCGTAGAACCTCGGTATGGACCAACCATTGCCGGAATAACGTTGTTTGCCATGCATTTCATCGGCGTCCTAATTGCCGCTCCGATAGCTTGGCTGCTAAATCAGGCATTGAACAGGGGCCGCAAACAAAAACCATACCTTATGGAACTGCCGTCGTATCGGGCACCCAATCTAAAAGCTTTGCTGAGTCGAATGTACGAAAGTGGCAAAGAATTTGTTATTCGGGCCGGTACAGTTATTTTCGCGATGACAATTATTATTTGGGCCCTACTCTACTTCCCCCGTTCTGAACAAGTTGTCGAAACCGTTCGTCAAGATTTCGAGCGGACAGTCAGTGAGTCTTCGGAGCCGTTGCAGTACACGCATGCTATGGAGACGGAGCTTGAGCGGCGGACAAATGCAGCCTATCTGGAGCAAAGTTACATGGGGCAATTCGGAAAATTTGTTCAACCGGTGTTTGAGCTCGCCGGCTATGACTGGAAAATTACTATCGGTGTGCTTGCTAGCTTTCCAGCGCGCGAAGTGATCATCTCAACACTTGGAATCACCTACGCACTGGGTGGTGAGGTTGATGAAGAATCGAATGACCTGCGCAACAGTTTAACCCAGACAAAGTGGGAATCCGGTCCGCGCGCAGGTCAGCCGGTATTTAATATCCCCGTCGCTCTTTCAATAATGGTGTTTTTTGCTCTTTGTATGCAATGTGGCGCCACTGTTGCAGTGATTGCAAAAGAGCTTAACTGGAGCTGGGCGATCGGCAGCTTTTTTGTACTGACCACCATCGCCTGGCTGGCAGCAGTATTTACTTATCAAATTGGAATGTTGTTTGCCTGACCTTTTAAAGCCAAGGTTTTTGCCCACAAATCTGAACAAATAAACACAAATCTGCTTTGATGAAATTTATAGAAATTACGCTTGTTGGATTGATGGTTTCAGGGGCACTACTTTACCTGTACAGGCTGTTCTTTCTGAAAAAAAACGACAAGAACTGTGGCTGCGGTACTTCCGGCTGCAAAGTCCCCAAACCATTGGTCATCCAAAAAAATCAGAAAAGCCCGGGTAATTCTTCCCGAAACTTAGCGGGTAAAGACCAAGCTTAAAGATTTAGTAACGATAATGCTCTGGTTTGTAAGGTCCGGTTTGCGTCACTCCAATGTAGCCAGCCTGTTTGGCCGTTAATTGTGTAAGCTTACAGCCAATTTTTTCAAGATGCAAACGAGCCACTTCTTCGTCGATGTGCTTTGGCAATATGTACACTCCCGGCATGTATCTCTCGAGATTTTTCCATAGCTCAATCTGGGCCAGCGCCTGATTCGTGAAACTATTCGACATAACAAACGAAGGATGCCCAGTTGCACAACCGAGATTGACCAGACGTCCTTTCGCAAGTAGGTAAATGCTGTGTCCATCTGGAAAGGTGTACTTGTCGACAGCGCCCTGATCATCCGGCTTAATCATTTCAACATCAACGCCTGGCATTTCATTTAGATCATCTATACCGATTTCGTTGTCAAAATGGCCAATATTGCAGACGATTGCCTGATCTTTCATCTTCGACATATGTTCTGCCGTGATAATACCAAAATTGCCAGTTGTCGTTACATAGATATCTCCCCAACCAAGAGTATCTTCGACCGTTAGTACACGATGACCTTCCATTGCTGCTTGTAAGGCACAAATCGGGTCTACTTCAGTTACTACAACCTGAGCGCCCATTCCCTTTAAGGCAGCAGCACAGCCTTTGCCGACATCGCCGTAACCGCAGACAACTCCGACTTTACCAGCAATCATCACGTCAGTCGCACGCTTAATTCCGTCCAACAGCGATTCACGACAGCCGTAGAGATTATCAAACTTCGACTTGGTCACTGAGTCATTCACATTAATTGCAGGAACCAGTAACTTGCCCTCTTTGTGCATTTCGTACAGACGATGAACACCGGTCGTTGTCTCCTCGGAAACACCTTTCCAGTCTTTAACCACTTCGTTCCAGTGATTAGGGCTTTCTGCATTAATCTTCTTCAGCAAGCTTTTAATAACCGCTTCTTCCATGTTACCGGAATCTGAGTTTACCCAGTCGCTACCGTCCTCAAGTTCCTTACCTTTATGAATCAGTAACGTTGCATCTCCACCATCATCAACAATTAGCTGCGGCCCGGACCCGTCGGGCCAGGTGAGCGCCTGTTCAGTGCACCACCAGTATTCTTCGAGTGTTTCCCCCTTCCAAGCAAACACTGGGACATCCAGACACTTGGCAACATAGGCAGCGGCATGGTCCTGTGTAGAGAAGATATTACATGAGCACCAGCGTACATCTGCTCCCAACGCTTTCAAAGTCTCAATCAGAACAGCAGTCTGCACGGTCATATGCAGCGAACCCATAATCCGCACGCCCTTAAGCGGCTGCTCGCCCTCGTACTTTTCACGAGTTGCCATCAATCCCGGCATCTCATGCTGAGCAATTTCAATTTCCTTACGACCGAAATCGGCCAGCGAAATATCTTTTACTTTATAGTCTGTTTTTGTCAGTGTTTCTGTACTCATAATTTTTTGTTGTCCGCTAGGTTACAGTGCGGCTTTCAGTTCTTCAACCTTGTCCGTTGACTCCCAAGGCAAGTCATTTTTCCCGAAATGCCCATAGTGTGTCGATGTACGGTAAATCGGCCTCAGCAATCCAAGTTGGCTGGCAATATCAGCGGGCTTGAAACTAAATACTTTCTGGATGGCAGCCTCAATCTCTTCATGACCCACCTTGCCCGTCCCGAAAGTATCGATGTGGACACTGGTTGGAAACGGATGGCCAATTGCATAGGCAACCTGTAATTCACACTCATCTGCTAATCCTGCAGCAATTATATTTTTTGCTACCCAGCGATTAAAATAAGCAGCTGAGCGATCGACCTTCGAAGGATCTTTGCCTGAAAAAGCACCACCTCCATGACGTCCCCAGCCTCCGTAAGTATCAACAATAATCTTACGACCCGTTAAACCGGCATCTCCTTGCGGGCCACCAATTACAAAGTTACCCGTTGGGTTGATCAAATACTCTGTATTATCGTTCAGCAATTCTGCTGGAAGCACCTTGCGAACAACTTCTTCGATGCAAAATTCCTTGATTTCAGCATGTTTTACGTCAGCAGCATGCTGTGTTGAAATAACAACACTTGTGATTGCAACCGGTTTTCCATCAACATATTCAAGCGCTACCTGACTTTTAACATCGGGACGCAGCCAGGAGACTTTCAAATCCTTGCGCTGATGTGCCATCTCACGAAGCAGATGATGAGCAAGCATTATAGGTGTCGGCATTAGTTCAGGAGTTTGGTTGCATGCATAGCCAAACATAATGCCCTGATCACCTGCGCCTTGTTCTGCAGTATCTTTTCCTTCAGCCGCTGCCGCATCTACCCCCTGCGCGATATCTGCAGATTGTGCAGTCAGCATGTTGTGAATAAATACTTTATCGGCGTGAAAAATATCGTCGTTGTGGATGTAACCAATCTCACGAATGGCTTCCTTAACGATTGTGTCGTAGTTTAACTTTGCATTTGTAGTGATTTCACCAGCAAGCACAACGCAGTTGCTTTTAACTAAAGTTTCGCACGCGACACGACTTTCAGGGTCTTGCTCGAGGCAAGCATCCAACACACTGTCTGAAATATAGTCAGCAACTTTGTCCGGGTGTCCCTCCCCGACAGATTCTGAAGAAAAAATGAACCGGTTTTTCATAGAATTTGCAGCCTATTTGTAATTCTATGAATTAATCAAGACCAAATTATCAAAATATCAGGATAAGTTGATATTAGATCTTCGCCAAATGCTTCGCTTTTTTGATTGGCAGCTTTTCTAAAACAAAAAAAAGCTGTGCAAAATGCACAGCTTTTAGAGATTTAAGATGTTCGGTTATACTATGGCTGTTCGCGACCAGTATCAACTTGGTAGACTAAGGGAGCCCCACCATTAACACTAGGATTCACCAAGCTAAATGTCTGGCCAGCCGCAATTACTGCAGTATCGGGTAAACCGACTTTATCACTAATACCACTTAAGTACGGAATGCCGTTGTTTACAGCAGGGTCGCCTAAGACAAGCTCACCTACAGTAACGGAAGCTTGATTACTTTCCAGGAAGTACTGAGCGGCCGCTGAAGAGATTTGGCGGGCATCATTGTCCATTACACCCTTAAGGGATCTTTCGCGTACACCTTGAAAAGCAGGTATTGCCATAGCAGTTAGAAGGCCGATGATTACGACCACAATCATGATTTCTACAAGTGTGAAACCTTTTTTTGATTTATTTTTCATTATGATATTCCTTTATTTGGTTGTTTTATATTATATTCGTTAATGTTTAGTATTTCTAAACATACTGAGAATAGAATCAAAAAAATGCATAAGACAAGGGAAAAGTCACAAAAATATCATTTTTTTTTGGCTGGGACTTCAGCCTTAAGTGATCCGAAGATCATTTTACCGCCAGCAGACGGAACAACCGAATCAACTTCTACGGTTACTTCATGCCCAATCATCGAGCGTCCCCCGTTAACAACCAACATCGAACCGTCCGGCAGATAACCAATCGCCTGCCCCGGATCCTTTCCAACACGCACCAATTCAACGGTTATTTCACTTCCAAGAACTATTTCTTGATTGAGCGCCTTGGAGAGAGAGGTAAGATTTAACCAATCAATTTCTTGAAACTCAGCCATTTTAGCCAGATTGTAGTCGGTCGTAAGGATTTTCGCTTTTAACATCACTGCCAGAAAAACCAGCTTGGAATCCACTGCTTCGGCATCAGGCACGTCACTTTCGTGAATGCGCAAGTCGAGATATTTCATATGCCGCAATCGATTGAGGACCTCAATACCCTTGCGCCCCTTTTCTTTGCGAACCGGATCTGATGAATCGGCAATTTCGTGTAATTCATCCAGAACAAAACGCGGTATTATCAATGCATACCCCATCCATTTAGCCTCGCAAATGGCTGCAATGCGACCGTCGATTAAAGCACTGGTATCAACAACAACCAATGAGCTTTCAACATACTGGGGACTGAACCGCACGTAGGGAATCACCAGATTAAATTCATCCTTACCGCGCAGGGCAATCATCGTCGCCAGATACATAGAAACAAGATAAAGTACCAGACTCGCGAGATACATGGTCTGCTCCATACGCGGATCATCCTTGATTGGAGCAAACAGCGGCGAATTGGTTATCATGAAAGCAATCAGTCCCCCAATCGCCAGGCCAAAGGTAACTGCAGAAAGCGATCTCAACGAAAAGCCATCCAACAGCAAATCGGTAAGAATAACGAGTGCCACCAGATTCATTCCGACCCAAAGCACCTGCCATAAATTCCAGGCACCCACCTGATACCAGATAAGCACGCAGCCGAACATGCAGACTAAAAAGAAGAAAATGCGAATGATGAGTATGTTATTTTTCATGATTTTACAGTGCTGCCCTTCCCCAGTTTCTAAAAACGCAGTGAGCCACTCATCCACGCCATTACAAAAGGCAGGCCCACGAAAATAATCATTGCAATTATAATAATACGCTTTGCGCGAACAACTCTCCTATTCGATTCAATGCTCATGCGACTCTCAAAGTTTTTTCCATTAAAACCTTTGTTACAGAATTGGCTCAAAATGCAATCCGAACTTACCTGCCCCTGAATAAAATAAGTGTAAGCTTTTGAAGACAGATCGAATTTATTCCTATGTTTGAACCAACTTTAGCCGCTGCTCGTCTTAACTTAGAAGCTTTTTTACCAAGGGCCGGTCACGATTATGCTGCCAGCAGAAATACGGATACAGGGCCTGGTAAGCGTATAAATGTTTCTCAGCTTTCTCCCTGGGTACGTACGCGTCTGCTACCAGAATGGCACATAGTCAGGCAGACACTGGAACAACACAGTAAATCTGCCGCAGGTAAATTTATCGATGAGGTCTGTTGGCGTACTTACTGGAAAGGATGGCTCCAACTACGTCCTGGAATCTGGGATGATTACCTGAAGGAGCTTGAAACTGAATTGGATCAATGGCGTGAAAATAAATACTATATCGCAACGATTAGCGGACGAAGTAAAATTGAATGCCTGGATGCATGGACACGGGAACTCATCGAAACCGGCTATCTGCACAATCATGCACGCATGTGGTATGCCAGCATTTGGATTCATACGCTAAAACTGCCCTGGACTCTCGGTGCTGCTTTTTTTCTAACGCATTTGCTGGATGGTGACCCGGCATCGAATACGCTTAGCTGGCGCTGGGTGGCCGGATTACATACTCTGGGCAAAACCTATCTGGCCCGACCTGGAAATATTTGCAAGTACACCAACGCGCGATTTGAAGTTAATGAAACGCTTGCAGATAACCCACGCGTATTGGATGCGTCTCCGTTGCCAAAACCGAGACAACTGCCAGAACTTAAAGAACCACTCGCTGACGGAAAATTCGGTCTACTGGTTCAAGAAGATGATCTAAGCGCAAAAAACTGGATCTGCGAAAGATTCAAAATCCACTGCACTGCCGGACTCTTTTTAAACGATATTTATAAAGCGCACTCTATTGCTGATACGGTTTCAGCGTTTCGACTTACCTGCCTAAAGAATTCACTAGGTGAAAGCGACGTCTGCCTTGAGTCTATTGAAACGTTTGTAGATTGGGCTCAAAGTAATAAACTAGATGCAGTTATCGTGGCAGAAGTTCCCGTTGGTTTTTGGAACGAACCCATCCGGGAACTTGAAGCTGCCCTCGAGCAGCAAGGCATCAAGCTTTATTCAATCAGACACTGGTGGGACGAATTGCTTCAACCGCAGGCGAAAGCTGGATTCTTCCGCTTTAAGCAGGCCATACCCAAAGCGCATGAAAAGCTGGAAGACTTACACAATTAGACGAACGTGGGCCAATCACCGGTTTCAATCCCCTACTTTCTCAGAGCCGACTTCGAGTTCAGCCAAGTTGCCAGAATCAATTTGTGACTTAAGAGTATTGAGTTTTTCTCTGATTTTTTTGAGCTCCTCAAGCACTTCTGTGTCCTGAGCCTCTTCGTACTGCATGAAAAAAGATGCTACATAGGCTGTAAATGTGCCAAACAAACCAACTCCGGCCATAATCAACGCCGAGGCAATAATCCTCCCGGCAGAAGTAGTCGGGTAAAAATCCCCGTAGCCAACGGTTGTGATCGTTACAAATGACCACCAGAGCGCATCAGATGCAGTTTTAATATTAGAGTCAGGCGAAACTTCGCAGTTCAAAATGGCGATCGATGAAAAAATAACGATGAAGAAAGAAATCATAGAAACCGAGGTAAACGTTCCCTTTGCACGATTTTTAAAGAGAAATCTTATGATTAGATTAATTGACCGAACGCCTCTAAGTATACGCAGTATGCGAATGAGACGCACAAACCGTCCCCAACGCAATATCTGGACATTAGGAATACTGGAAACCAGATCAATCCATCCCCATTTCAAGTAACCCAGCTTTGATTTGGCTGTAGCAATATTCAGAATAAAATCCCCGATAAAAAAGATACAGACGATGTTATCGATACGACGTATTAGAATAGAAGTTTCTGTTGGTAAGTTGAACGCCGTATCAACAAAAAGAGCAACTAGAACATAGAGAGAAAGCAGCAGTATCACCATCTGTCGAACCATCAATGGACTCTCATCCCTTTGAACAGATCGATTTGTCCTCATTGGCCCTGACTTTAAGGCAAACATCTCTTAAAAGCTATTTTTACTATTCCCATGAGCATCCTTTAAATTACTTAAAGACCTCTACTTTTCGAAATGGATAAGACTTTGATACCCAACTACAATCTTTTTGTGTTACGAAAACTTCCACAGTCACCCCGCAGATTTTTACGTAGATAATTAATTACAGCATGCCCTGCGAAGCTCTTAGAGCGTAGTTGTAGAGTGCGCACGGTGCTCGAATACCTCGGCCTGTCCCGAGGATTTTTATGGGACTACTGATTTTGTTTTCAAATATTTAAGGCCGAAATTTTTCTTGCGCTTAATTATCAAGGCAACTTTCATGTGCATTCTTCAAATATGGGGGCTTAGCTCAGTTGGTTAGAGCGTCACGTTGACATCGTGAAGGTCGCAGATTCGAATTCTGTAGCTCCCACCATTTTCAGGCAGTATGTTAGTCTTTTGCATCTGACAGTGCGGTAGGGTCGGACAACGTTTCCAGAATTCTCATCTGCGATGGTCCGGACATTTCAACAAGTGAAATTCCGGTTATGTCAGTCGCTTATGCTCCCTCGGTACGAATTCTGTAGCTCCCACCATTTGCATTAGTGGGTCAAATATTTAGCGCTTTTCAAAAACACATTTTGCGTTGCTCTTATTTATTTGCTACTCAAAGTTCATTTTGAAGCAGATAAACCATCCCAGAAAACGTCTGCCGAATGAAAATTATGAGCAGAACCATTAACTGGAATCGCAAAGATCTTATTGGAATTGATCTTCTGTCTAAGGATGAGATTGAGACCATTTTTGATGTTGCTACTGCGTTTAAACGCGCTGTTGAAGCAGATAATTCCACCCATAAATATTTGGATGGTCGCACCATTGTGAATCTTTTTCTAGAGCCCAGTACACGGACTCGTCTTGCATTTGAGATTGCTGCAAAACGTTTGGGCGCGGATGTTATTTCCATAACGACGGATGCAAGCAGTCTGGCTAAAGGTGAGACACTGCGCGACACTGCGCGCAATATCGCAGCGCTCAAAGCAGACATGATCATCATACGCCACTCGGCCTCAGGGGCACCTGGTTATCTGGGCAAAATTGTTGATATTCCCGTCGTGAATGCGGGTGACGGATCGCATGCCCATCCAACTCAAGCGCTTCTTGATAGCTTCACGCTACTTGAACATTTCAAGAGTCTTGAAGGGAAAAAAGTAACCATATTGGGTGATATTCTTTTTAGCCGTGTCGCACGCTCTAATATCATCTGCTTGCAGAAACTAGGCGCTCAAGTTACGGTTGCAGGGCCTAGTACATTAGTTCCAAAAGAGTTTGAAGCGATGGGTACAAGGGTCTGTCATCGGCTTAAAGAGGCACTTGAGGATGCAGACGCTGTGATGCTCCTGCGCATTCAGCACGAGCGTCAAAGTTCAACACACTTCCCTTCCCTTGGCGAATACACCAGCATGTTTGGCCTGAATAAGGAACGTGCAAGCTGGCTAAAACCACAAGCAATCATCATGCATCCGGGCCCGATTAACCGTGGTGTTGAAATCGATTCTGAAATTGCCGATTCAAACCGTTCAGTTGTGTTGCAACAGGTGACTAACGGTATCGTCATACGCATGGCAGTGTTGTACCTATGCTTTAGTGTCTACAGAAACCTCCCCATTAAGCTTCCGTCCTAAAACAGTTATCTATTTGGAAAAGCCATACCTTCAAATTCTTCTTTAAATGTCAGACATACTTTGGATTACCGGTGGGCGAATCATTGACCCAGCAAACAATCGCGACGAAATAAGTGACGTCTTTGCGATCAATGGAATACTGTCTGAGGCTCTTTCAGACGACCAGAAGGAATTTGCCCGCAAGGTTGATGCGACTGGTCTGGTTGTCGCGCCTGGCCTAGTCGATATACACGTGCACCTCCGCGACCCCGGGCAGACAAAAAAGGAGAGCGTTCTAACGGGTACAAGAGCGGCGGCGGCCGGCGGTTTTACAACAATTGTGTGCATGCCAAACACCAGTCCGGTCTGTGACAATGCAGGAACCATTCAACGCATATTAGATAAAGTTGCGCGTGAGGCAGTGATCAATGTTTACCCAACCGGCTGCATAACTTTGGATATGGCTGGAAGGCAACTGGCACCTACCGGACAGTTGAAAGAAGCCGGCATTGTTGCGCTGACGGACAACGGCAATTGTGTTCAAAGTAACGAAATCATGCGGCGGGCTGTCGAATATGCCAAAATGTTTGATCTCACCGTAATGGATCACTGTGAGGACGCAACCCAGACCAGAGGCGCTGTGATGAATGAAGGTGAATGGTCGTTGCGTCTCGGACTCAAGGGCTCACCCAAAATTGCCGAAGACATAATGGTCGCCCGAAACGTACAGCTTGCTGAGTTAATTGGCGCACACATACACATACAGCATGTTAGTTCTGCCAATGCGCTTGATATCATCCGCAGGGCCAAAGAGAGAGCTGTGCCGATAACTGCCGAGGCGTGCCCGCACCACTTCACTTTTACCGATGCAGATGTGTCCGGCTACGACACCAACTTTAAGATGAATCCGCCGCTACGTACTGATAGTGATCGAAAGGCTATTATCAAAGCACTCGAAGACGGCACACTGGATTGCATTGCTTCATCCCATGCTCCACATACCACAACCGAGAAAGACTGTGTATTTGATCTGGCGCCATCTGGTATTATCGGTCTTGAGACTTCCCTTGCCGCTTCCTTGCAAGCACTTCATCATGACAACCAACTCAGTTTGTCCGATGTCGTTGCATTGATGACACACAAAGCAGCAGCTATTTGCAAGCTGGAGGCGGGCACTCTCAGTATTGGCGCCTCCGCGGATATTTGTATTTTTGATTCGGAGGCAAAATGGCTCGTCGGGGCTGATAACTTTTTCAGCAAATCACGCAATTGTCCCTGGCATGGTAAGACTCTAAAGGGAATGGTTAAGGCAACTTACATTGCTGGAAAACCCGTCTTCGACGGAAAATCCATAACCATTTAGAACATGGACCGGGAACTGAATATCGCCACTGCCGTTGCGATACTACTTTTTTTGAGCGTTTTGTTCTTTAGTGCCTATCTTTGGTTTGTCGACTTGAACAAAAAGAATAAAAAACCAGAAAACCCGGAAATCGTTCGAGCATGGTCGATTGGATGGGCCAACTTTGGCCTTTTTATCTGTGCTTTGATCATCAGTGTGTCACTCACACAATTATTTGCAGCTAAGGCGATTAGCCTTTTTTCCGAAACGATTGTCGATCAACCTGAGATTGAAACAATTGCTTCAACTGAGGAAACATTCATTCTGGATCATCAACCTGAAAGTACTGTTGAAGCAGAACCGACAGTGCCGACTCCATGGATTGCCGTGCTTTCAGTGCTTTTGCTGCAGGTTCCGATGATTGCAACTTTTTACGGATTGCGCAGCATTTACCCTGAAAGCTTCGGGGGCGCATTGAATCAAAAATCGGTTTCCATTCGCAAGGCAATTTTACGAACAACGCCCTACTTCATCCGCTGTTTCTTGGCAATATGGCTAACGGGAATCGTATGGATGGGCCTGCTAATCGGCTTACAGGAATTTGGCATTCTCAATGAATTACCCCCCCAGCAACTTGTAACCATACTGATTAACGGAGAAAATCCGGTTGCCTCCAGCTTGTTAGTTGCACTTGCAGTTCTGCTGGCCCCATTTGTCGAAGAGATTATCTTTCGCGGTGCTATTTACCGTTTTCTGAAAGGTTACGTTCCTATTTTCAGAGCGCAGTGGATAAGTGGTATTTTCTTTGCACTGATGCACTTCAATTTGATGTCTTTTCTGCCATTAGTTGTGATTGGTGTGTTCTTGGCAAGAATCTATGAGCGAGAGGGAAACATCCTGTCCCCAATGATTTTCCATGCCTACTGGAATGGCTTTAGCTTGCTGATGTTGTTTCTGACCAGTCAGTCTTAGCAGGCTTCTTTTACACACTGATTGAAACCTTTCCCGAAATGGTTCCAGTTACTCTCTGCATTCTGCAGTTAATTTGTCTACTCTGGAATGAAGCCGTTTTGTATCTTCCCAGTCATTCAAAAAAAACAGAACTGAGCTGATAAACTCGTGCTTGTTTTCTGCTTCCAGAATAGTTTCGTAAAGTGCTCCAAGAGACAAAGTAGCATTAAAATAGGCAGGATTTACTTGCTCAATACGCAAACGAATGATCTCGCAACGTGCATTCAATATCAACCGCAACGCTTCATCACGACGATAAGTCCAGAGTTCCATCAGATCTTTTAGTGTCCCGCCATTTGCCCGATAGGCATCAAAGTTTGTCATTTCTTCAATCCATAAGCTAGAAGTGCTCAAGGTATCGTAAAATTCGTGCTTCTGTGAAAGGTACCCACCCAACCAACTTTGCCACCATTCTTCTAAAAGAACACTTTGATTTTCCTTGTCTGCGGACAGAAGCATTTCTGAAACCTGATCGGCAATATCGACCCCTGCAATGGCAAGCTCCAGCAGCTCTGCAAGCTGTGATTTTTTCAATCCACTCTCGCGCAGTGCCTGAAACACCCAGTAACCCTGGTGCAAGTCCAGTCCTTTATCAGTTACGTCTGTCAAAGAAGCTGAGAACAAAGATTCGATTTCAGGTATTTCAGATGCTCTGGCCATGCGAATCAAATTTGTCTTTTGCGCTGGTCGCAGACTTATGTAATTACGTGAGGAAAGCGCTGAAAGGGGCCAAAAGCGTAAGCGCTCATCAGCTCCGACTCCGTAGTTGAATCGCGCATAATGCATCATGTAGGCTTCCGTAAAAGCAAAGCATACATTCTCGAAACTCAAAGACTCATCCCAGCGAAAGTTCAAGCCGATCTGGCCCCTGGAACTGACTTGTATCTGATGTTTTTTCCTGAGATCCGAACGCTCTTTCGTATAAAGCGTGACTAATATGCGCGTCGGAAATTCATGACTCCCGACTTTCAAACGGCGCTGACACAATTCAGCAATGTTTTCGCCCAGAACACTTGCAAAAGATACCGAGCGATGATCGGTACCGATAACATCAAAAAAACGTCCTTCTATCCAGGCAATTTTCTCATCTTCTTCAGCAACTGCAAACAACGAGAACAAACACAGTAGAGTGAGCCCGGTAAAGCAAGGACGGCTCCAGTGTCTCAAATTCATCAGTCGATTTTCAGGCGAATACCATCTTCGATAACCTCCAGGGAACTAACCTTCCCCCAAGCCTCTTTTACAGTAATAAATTCATCATCTTGGTAAATCGATTCAAGCAAAGTATCAACAAGGTAAGCACCTATTTTTTCTACTAACGGTATGGCGGCGGCATTTAAGCTTAGGCTACTCAGATTAAATTTCGTTGGATCTCCATCTGAAAAATATCCCTTACCGATAAGAAGGAAGTGGTCGATTTTTCGATCCATGATTAGAACTTCCAACGGTATATGAAAATGAATACATTCTGTTTTCCCGATAAATACGTTAGGCAATCCGGGCACTATGGCTATCTTGGACTTCCCTTCACCAGAAAACGGTATTTTCAAGTAACCAAACTTTTCAGTAAGCCAGGCGTTAATCTCTGCATCTGTCAGTTCGAGTGTTGTTTCATTCGCTGTCAGCAAGATCTGACGTTTTATACCCCAACTATTTTTCACAGATGTGAAACCTTCAAAGTAGTAAGGATTTAGTAGAGTCGGCTCAGGATTTTCTCCCAGGTCGCTCTCATACTCAGCGATTGAACCATACGACTCAGGTGAAATGGATGCCAGCACGACGAAACCTGACAAAGCTCCGATCAAAGCCATAATTACAGCATAGAAGATGACACCAAATATCGACGGATCTTTATCAGAATTGGACATATATCTTTTGATTTAGAAATTATTTACTTAACTCAAGTGAACGATAACAAATGTTCAATTGCATAATTAATAGCAGAAAACCAGTAAAAAAGGCAATGCCGTAGAGCGGTAATACGAGTGCGAAGATACCTGAAAAAACGAAAATCGGTAGCACATAAGATCCAAAACCAATACGGGACATACGCACTACATAGTCAATTTCCAGCAATGTCTTGAACTCCGGATTCATATGAAACCGGTACAATGCAGAACAAAAAAGAATCGAAGCTATGAAGAATGTACCCGTCACAACCAGATAAGATAATATGTGTAATCCAAAAGTAGCGAACATCATTGCGACCAAAGAGACCAAAAACAATGGAAGTACCCAGTAAAGAATCCAGATGAGTCCAAACTTGAGTCCGTCGTTAAACAAGCCTCTCCAGTCATCCCATTCCGGCATCATGACCCTTCCGGTCCGCCTGAGCTGCATGGAAAAACGATACAGGTAGCCAAATACAAAAATGTTAGCTATCGGTATAAAGGAGAGACATCCGCCAATTAGCCATTTCGTCCAGAACTGTGGCTGACAGACTAATTGTTTGGAAACTTCTTCAAATGTGGGCTTTTCTATCATAAATAATACTGTACTAGATAGACAGGTGGAGCAGATATTCAAAGAAAAATTAGCTAACTTTTTAGAACAAGTTGAGAAAGGCATTGACCAGCTATTGCCGACAGCGACGACGCGACCGGAAAAGCTTCACAAAGCGATGCGTTATTCGATGAAAGCCGGCGGCAAACGCATCCGGCCAATCTTACTACTAACTGCAAGTGAACTTTTTCCTGCACATTCCAATCCGCTCGCTGCTGCTGTCGCTATTGAGTGTGTCCATACCTACACATTGATACACGACGACCTGCCATCCATCGACGATAGTGATTTGAGACGCGGTCGGCCCTCCTGCCATGCTCAGTTTGACGAAGCGACCGCTGTGCTGGCAGGTGACTCCTTGCTGACATATGCTTTCCAGCTCCTGACAAAACAGTATCATGAACAGACGGGGCTTGCAGTTCAGCTCATCCAAACTCTGGCAAATGCCAGTGGCAGTGAACAGCTGATCGGAGGGCAGATGGAAGATATCGAAAATGAAGGTAAACCGGTCAATAGCGAAACCCTTAGGTACATTCATGAAAATAAAACCAGCGCACTGATCATTGCTGCAATGAAAATGGGCCTTTGTTTTTGTAATCCAACCAAGGCTCAAATGCTGCAAGTAGAAAAAATCGGTTATCACATCGGCATGGCCTTTCAGATAATCGATGACATATTGGATGCAACATCAACGAGTGAAACGCTCGGAAAACCGGTTGGTAACGATACTTCAGCCGACAAAAATACTTACGTAAAGCTCCATGGGGTCAAAGGTGCACGCTCAGAAGCGAAACAACATACCTTGAAAGCAATCCAGTCAGCGGAAGCACTCGGAGGTGAGAACCAATTGCTGATCAAGCAAATCCACAGCCTGGAACAGCGCATTTCCTGAATGTGCGGACTAGTCCGAAGCGCCCTTCCCGGAATCCAAATCCTCGGCGCGTGTCGTCCATTCCAAAAATAACTTTTCCACGTTGGCGTTGTGAGCAAGCTCGGCACCGTCTCCAAGCAATGCAATCTGTTGCGCTGTACTCAATCCTTTTCGGTGGATCAGTTTTTTATACAGACTTAATGCATCTCTACGTTCGCCAAGTTCACCTAGTAGATCAGCAAGTCCTTTCGCCAGAATAACTTCGTCAACTGCAAATACATCGACAGAGCGCAGCGTTTTTAAAACCTTGATGGCTTTTTCTTGCTTTCCACATTTTATGTAGAGTCGCACCAATTTGTCGATCAGGGGCAAGGACGGCTCGTCTTCATATCGAGCTTGTGCAAACATCAGTGATTTGTCGGCTTCACCCTTTGCTTCGAGTCGATTGATTGCGCGTAAAAACACATACGCACGCGACGGTTTGTTTTCCGTACGTTGCAGCTGAGTATTCAGGTCGACTTTGAAAGGACGATACAGTGGATCACCGATAGCAACTCCCTGCCAGCTAAGAACCGGATTACTGAGCATAACGGCTTCTCCAAAGGTACGCCCTGCAAGCAGTGCTCTAAGAAGTATGTCCGGTCGGTGAGTATACTCCAAGTAAGGCTCATACACGTTACCTACAGTCGCGCAGTAGCCTTGTTTGATAAATGCGCCCAGCCAGCCGTTACTCACCGAACGCACAGTTGCTGCGGAGAAACTATGCAGGTGGAATCCTATAGCGCCGGGCGGTACCGGCCAGCCTGGTTGGATCCAGGGTCCATAAGCGTGTTGCTGGTACCAACCCATGTAAATGGCCGGCATATCAAAACGATCGGTCTCGTCCATTGACCGGTTTGTCGTCTCACAATCTGTGTCGAAGTAAGCATTCCGGGCTAGCTCGCTGGAGGAGCGAATCCACTTGTCGCCCAGAGCATGCGGGCCACCGGTATCGAAATAAGCGCGCCCTGCCAGTCCCTCAGCTTCAGCCGTTAAAGTACGATTGATCATACGATGAATTGAGTCAACGTCCGGACCATCCAGCCGACTGACGCGAATCACACGTTCAGGTCTGACCATTGCAGGACCTGCATTCTCAAATAAAGGATTTGGAACAAAGGCTGTCATCGATAGATTTTCTGGCCCGATCAGCAATGCCAGTTCACTGTCAACCGAAGCATTACTGACCCTGAATTGATCCGGAACGGTGCTTAGAGACGGATCAATCTGCTCAGGATCGTTGGCAATGCGCAGAGGTACTCCTCGGATGGTCACCAGATAGCTAATGCGATGCAGTCCCACGGAAACGCGCTCGCGACCCGTGAAATCCCACTCTTTAGCTTTTACTGCATGGACCCACTCTTTCTGGATCAAAACATTCAGCAAGGGGTTGTGAAGAAACTCTACATATTCACGCAATGAAATCGTCTCTTTGTCGGGCATGGGCAGAGCGATGATATTGACCGCTGGGATATTTCGCTTGCCAGCGTAGTGATTGGCAATTTCCACGGATTCCGGATCATTGGCATTTGCCAAAATAACAACATGACCAGCTTCATCCAGAGACCACACCTTTCCAACCCACACAATCAGCAGGCAGGCAAAAATTGACCGAACACCCTTCCCGAAAGACAAGTTACCGAATGCGCTGTAATCGTTCACGGTAAGTCAAAATACCCTGACATAAGCTTTTAGCCAGCAATTGCCGATACTTGGCGGACCGGACTTGTCTGGCAGTCTCAACGTGAGACAAAAACCCTAGTTCTACAAGCACTCCCGGACAATCCAGATGTTTTAATACCACAAATCGCGCACGCTTTACTCCACGATCAGATTCACCTATGCTTTGAACCAAAGCACGCTGTATGTGATAGGCAGACAAAATGTTCCAGGGATCATTACTGTTTCCCGGAAAGTATTCCGCATCCTCCTCAGTAGGCTTTGGTTTACTTGTCGATGATTGATGCTGTGGCGTTAGAGCAAAGACTTCAAATCCTGAGGGTTTTGCAGATGCGGCTGAATTAAAGTGTAAGCTGATGAAGAAATCGGCACCATAGCGATTGGCAATTTCAGAACGTTCTTCCAGTGGGATAAAGATGTCACTACTGCGAGTCAGTTGCACCTGAATCCCGGATTGCTCCAGTCGTTTTTTCAGACGGATCGAAACATCCATAACGAGGTCTTTTTCCAACAGTCCATAGGCATCATTGCGCGTGCCAGTGTCTTTATCACCATGGCCTGCATCGATGACCACCGTTCGGACCCTCGGCTTATTTTTGAAAACATGAGGTGTGAGGATTGATTGCAGCACATGTTGGTAATCGGCCACAGATATAAACAGCATTCCGTTCTTTTCAACGGTTGAAAACCCAAGATACAAAGGCATGTTGTTGAGCTTCACGAATCGGCTTTGCTTTGTGAAGTCAATCGTCGTCTGATTGCTTGAAAGCCGAAATACTTCATCCGCTTTAATCCAATGCCCACCCATGCCGAAATGGCCCCCAACAGTCCTCAGATCGATGAACGCCCGGCCGTCAACTTCCATTTGTGTGGCGATTGACGTCTGAGGCGTCGAAAGACCAAGAAGACACAAAAGCTTCAAGTAACTAAACAGGACAGCCTTTCCTGATATACCAGATAGAGCTACACCACGCATTTAACTTAAGATTCTTCTTCGTCCGGGTGAACCGTTTCATCCACACCTGTTTCAGCTTCGGGGTCCTCGATTTCTTCACTGTCATCCTGATCATCATATTCATGATCCGGGTGGTTAAATTTCAGCACGCGCTTACTTTCCGACAAGGGTGATAGTGTGGCAGTTACCTGACGTCCGACCAGGCGTATATCCGAATCTGCAGTTGCAACACCAGAGAGTTCTTCTATGGCCAGTTTAACGCGTTCAAAACCTAATTCACGATGCTCATTCTCACGTCCGCGAAACTGAAGCGTCAGCTTCACTTTGTGGCCATGATCCAGAAAACTTTCTGCACGTCGCAATTTGGTTTCAAAGTCGTGGGCATCAATACGTACGCGAAACTTGATTTCCTTCAGTTTGACTACGTGCTGTTTCGATTCCTTGTTTTTCTTACTTTCTTCGTAGAGGTACTTACCAAAGTCCAAAATGCGACACACCGGAGGTCTCGCGCCTGGCGATATTTCAATCAGATCGAGCCCTACACCTTTAGCAAGCTGAAGCGCTTTTTGGGGAGCCATAACGCCCAGATTTGTGCCCTCCGGCCCGATTACTCGCACTTCAGAGGCGCGAATACGTTCATTTCTTCTAAGTCCTTTGGGACCACGATTACGGTTTTGATAACGTCCGCGAGAGTTCGGTTTTTTTGCCATTAATGATCTAATAGGTGCACGTTTTGCTTTTCGAAGTTAACGGAGATAGCCTACGGACAGGTGCAAAACGCACAAGGTTTTGTCTTGGGTAGTTATTTGATGCTATCATACATGTTTTTAAATGTTAACAGGTGCTACAGTTAACAGATAATACACGATTTCAATCTTTTTTACGGCAGCAATTACAGTTATTTGAATATTTAGTGCAGCCGTTTGGAGCGTGGTTCGTTTTAAAAGTCCAAATCTTTGGTTTTATCCTCTGAAAGCATTAAAGCTAAGTATGTAATCATCTGGACACGTATCCAAAATGATAGCGCAGGCGCGTCCCTGCGCCGCACGAACGTTCAGGCGCTCTGGCAAATACCACGCCATTTCGACAAGCTCAAGCCCCCCCCATTCAGTTGCGCACCGGGGACGCGCCTGCGATACCTGAATGCGATCTG
>CAWUII010000008.1:0-48007 GCA_963922575.1 uncultured Opitutia bacterium | reverse complement strand
AAGGATTTTTACCCACTTAGTGGGGCTGGCAAAATGGCTGCTCGGGCTGGGATCGTCTCACGAAGCAAAGCTTAGTGCCACCGAAGGTGACCACCAGCGACCTGGCAGATAACCCTGGGTTGATCAGACAAGGCCATTGCGGCAAGATGGCTGCTCGGGCTGGGATCGAACCAGCGACCAAGTGATTAACAGTCACCTGCTCTGCCACTGAGCTACCGAGCAATTTATCTTTTTTAACGGTTTAGATAAAAACGAAAATAAAGTTAGCAAAAAATCATTATGTCAACGATTTGTCTGTAAAAAATATAATGTTAGCTTCGGAGTGTACTTTCAAAAAGTAGCAAACGGTTTGCAATACCGTTGACCCGGGATCGCCAGACTCCTGTCTGGCATCGCTTCGGATGGGCTGCAATGGCATCGTCGGGCTTACTCTATAACATCACCCCGGAAGCTAACTCTGATACTGCCAGTGCGGAGATTGGTGTTCCCAAGCACCTGATCATCTAATCGGTACGATAGTTTGCTACAAATCATAAAATGACACCCCTATGTAACAAGCCCCTGCATTACAGGCTTGATAAGAACTGAAATGGCTACGAAAAAGGTAGCTTCAAATGTCAACAGCTCAATCAGTTAAAGGCACCATAAAGCCAACGGATCTAAGGGGGATTTTGGAATATGTTCCGATGTTCAGGGGGCATGTGTTTGTAATTGCGTTGGATGGTAGCCTGATTGCCCACGAGAATTTCCAAAATGTGCTGCTCGACATTGCAGTGCTGCGCTCACTCAATATAAGAGTGATTCTGGCTTATGGCATCGGCCAGCAGTTAAAAATTCTTTCGGAGTCGCGTCAGATACCGATCACCGACGCGTATGGCGAAGGCAAAACCGATGCCCAGACGCTGGAACTTGCTATCGAAGCATCCGCTATCGTCAGTTCGAAGATCTTACAGGGTATAACGCACGAAGGATTAAGGTGTGCGCTCACCAATGCGGTAAGGAGCAAGGAGGCCGGCATTTCCAAGGGTGAAGATTTGCTTTTTAGCGGCTCTGTCGACAAAATTGACGTTTCGTTTATAAATCAACTGCTGGACACAGATACAATTCCAGTGGTAGCGCCAATCACTTCCAGCCGTGACGGCCGTTCACTGAGAATCAACTCGGACTTGCTGGCAGCAGAGTTGGCGTCTCATTTTGACGCCTCAAAGCTAATCTATCTGACAACTCAGGATGGTTTGAAAATAGATGGAAAGCTTCTGAAAAATCTTCCTGTGGCTGATCTGGAGGAACTCTTGAAAGCAGACCTTTCACGCTTTCCGGAGCGCCTGAGAAGCAAAGTGATCCATGCCGTGAAAGCAATTCATGCGGGAACTCCGCGGGCGCATATTCTGGACGGTCGTTTATTTGGTGCTCTGCTCAATGAAGTTTTCGATAAAGTTGGAATCGGCACGATGATTTACAGCAATCAGTACCAATCCATACGGCGTGCAGTCAAAGCCGATGCTTATGCGATTTATACAATCACCCAAAATGGCGTACGCTCGGAAACGCTGGTGGATCGCTCGCAATCAATGATTGAAGCGGCGATTGATGACTTTTTGGTGTATGAAATCGATGGCAGCATTGTCGGTTGCATCTATCAGAAGAGATATGCAGAGGAACAACTGATTGAGATCAGCAGCGTCTACGTACAGCCCTTTTATCAAAAGAAAGGGGTTGGCCGGCGCCTTATTGAATACGCTATAGCGGATGCGAAAAAAAGCGGCCAAAGGCGTCTACTGGCACTAACGACACAAGCAGCTTCATTTTTCAAAGAAATATGTGGCTTTGCAGAAGGCACGATCGATGATCTTCCGGCGAGCAGAGCAGCTGACTACGAGACGAATGGCCGCAACTCGAAAATCCTCTTTAAAGATCTGTAGGTTTCAATGGACAGCACATTATTTGATTACCATCTGCCCGCAGATAGGATTGCTCAGGAACCTGCGGCTCAGCGCGACGACTCCAAACTCATGGTGGTCGATCGTAAAACAAAGGAAGTAACGCACACAAAATTTGCCAATATCGGTGATTTTTTACCACCAAAGACGCAATTTTTCCGAAATAATGTCGCCGTCCTGAAAGCCCGCATTTTTGGCAATCGACCCAGTGGTGGCAAGGTAGAATGCCTGCTACTCCAACCAGCAGAAGATGCCTGCACATGGTTGTGCCTTCTGCGCCCGGGCAAGAAAACACTCCAGTCTGAAACGTTTGGCATTGAGAACCAGTATGACGCTAAAGTGTTGAGCAAAGGTGAAAATGGTAACTATCGCGTGCGCTTTCATCTCCATCATGACGAATCCGTAAGCGACCTGGCGGAACGTCTCGGGATAATGCCCCTCCCCCCTTACATACAACGTGATTCTCATGATCCGCGTTACACAACAGACAACGAACGTTATCAGACAGTCTATGCGGATCATAAAAAACGCCTTGCGGTCGCCGCGCCTACGGCAGGCTTACATTTTACCGAACAGTTGATTGATACGCTTGAAACAAAGGGTTTTCAATTTAATGACCTGACCCTGCAAGTTGGCATCGGCACCTTTCACCCGATCCAAACAGATAATATTCTCGATCATGACATGCACCGGGAATGGTATGAAATCCCGCAAAGCACGCTTTCTCTATTGCAAAACAAAGAAGCCAGACCGCGCGTAGCCATTGGTACCACATCCGTACGGACGATCGAAGATGTATTGAGACGTATCGAAAACACCGCTGAAAACTGTATCACGCCTTCAGGCTCGGCTCAGGCAGAGGCTGATATTTTCATCTACCCACCCTATCAATTCAAAGGTATTGACGCGCTAATCACTAATTTCCATCTGCCAAAATCAAGCCTGCTTTGTCTGGTCTCAGCGTTTTTGACTCCCGGTGAAACATCAGGCATACAGTGGTTACTGGAACTCTACGAAAAAGCCATTGAGCTAAATTACCGATTTTACAGCTACGGCGATGCCATGCTTATTAAGTAAAAGTACTTTTTACTCGGAATAAATGACTGTGCCAAAACTCTGATGGATCAAAAACCGGACAACGATTTCGAAACAATTGTGAGCAACTACTATCAGCCACTATATCGTTTTGGCTACAGTCTCGCCAAGAACGAACACGAGGCAAGTGACCTGACCCAGCAAACCTTTTTCATCTATGCGGAAAAGGGGAATTCGCTGCGGGATCCCAGCAAGTTAAAGTCGTGGCTTTTCACAACGCTTTACCGTGAGTTCCTGCGGCATCGCAACAAGGCCAAAAGGATTGCTCACTACGAGCCGGAATTACTTGAAAACGTAGGTGGTTCCGTAGAGCCACACGTACAGAGCGTGACCGATGGCAATCTCGCAATTGAAGCCCTTCAGGAAGTAGACGCGACTTACCGCGAGCCGCTCACTCTCTTCTACATCAAGGATCTTTCATACAAGGAAATCGCCAAAGTCCTGGCCGTGCCGATGGGGACGGTCATGTCGCGCATTTCTCGTGGTAAAGAACAGTTACGCACACGATTCAAGCGTAAGGAGGCCAAACATTCTTAAAACCACTCACTTTAGTCATGAATAGCCAAGAAGCCAAAGACATACTCCAACTCTGCCGTCCGGGGCATTCCGAAGATTTGGACGATCCGCTGATTGCAGGTGCACTTAAAAAGCTTGAGCAAGACTCTTCGCTCAGCGCCTGGTTTGAAGAACAAACGATCGTGGATGCAGAAATATCCGCAGAGCTGGGCCTTATCACACCACCGTCCGGCCTGAAGCAATCTATCCTCAAAGGCATGCAGGAACGACTGGAGCAACCCAACAGTCATGCAGAGAACTTATCAAGAGAAGATAACCCTCACGACCCAGCTACCGAGCCTGACGCAACCACTGCAACCGTTGGCTCAACCCTGTCATGGTTCAGGCCTTGGATCGGAATTGCGGCGATCCTTCTCTTTGCCAGTGTACTGCTTGTTATACTGAATCGTGAACCCGCAGCCAATCTGGCCAACAGCGATGTACCCACGGATGCATTGACCACAAATTCTATCGCAACTGTAGCGAACGTACCGGATATCATTCAGTTTCTTGGCCAACAGATTACTGATTTCAAAAGTTCTAAATTTGATAAGCGCAGCGAACAAATCCAGGAACTTCAGAGTCATTTGGCACTGGCTGGTATGCCTAACCCAACTGACATTCCAAACCTTCTGGAAGCAACACCTACGATTGGTTGTGTCACTTTTGATTACAACGGCACTAAGATGAGTATGATTTGTTTTAAAAATGGAAAGGTTTATCACCTGATCACGATGGATAAAGGAAATCTTGGTAAAAATGATTTGCTGGATGGTCTTCAATCAGGCAACAACATCTTTGAACATCAGCAGAAAGCCTTCAAGGTTTGGTCAGAGGAAAATCAAATTTACATACTCTGCACCGAGGGAACAAAGGAAGAGATACCTGAATTCATCTAAAAATAAAATAACACATCATGAAAAAACTAATCCTATCGACATTAATCCTCCTAACCGGCTCTCTCTTTGCTTCAGAGAGTGTTGAAACATACACAATCGACCCGACACATTCATCGGTAAAATTCAGCATCCGCCACTTTGTTGCCAAGACGACTGGTAAGTTTAATAATTTTGAGGGCACCATCGTCGTTGATCGCAACGACCTCAGCAAAAGCAAAGTAGTCGCCATGATCAAAGTAGGCTCGGTTGATACATCCAATGAAAAAAGAGATGATCACCTCCAACAGGACGATTACTTCGATTCCCAAAAACATCCATTGATTACCTTCGAATCCAGCCAATGGGAATCAACCGATAAGGAAAACACTTTTA
Source organism: uncultured Opitutia bacterium (assembly GCA_963922575.1). GTDB lineage: Bacteria > Verrucomicrobiota > Verrucomicrobiia > Opitutales > Coraliomargaritaceae > Lentimonas. Next base: position 43,146 of record CAWUII010000008.1, on the reverse strand, counting down.
AAGTAACCGGCGACCTAACCATGCTCGGCACCACTAAGGAAGTCGTGCTCAATGTCGATCTCCTTGGCTTCGGACCTGGCATGAATGACGCCTACCTCTCTGGCTGGGAAGCAACCACAAAACTCGACCGCACCGAATGGGGTGTCTCCGGTGGCCAGCCAGCGGTTGGCGCAGAGGTGGCTGTGACCATTAACATCGAAGCGATTCGCCAGTAACGCGGCAGCACAGGTCACATCATTTACTGATCGAACTCGATAGTATTTCTCCATTCTTTCTCAAAGGCTCGACGGCGATGCACTGTATCACCCTCGAGCCTTTTTTTGCAAGAATGGGCCCAGTCACAGAATTCCTGTGCTGTGATGATGTTTGCTTTATTGACCCGCGCAGATTCGCGTATCATCCCATCATTGCTCACCACAGTCACATGCTCAGGCTCGGCAACACGAGTCAGTAATTGCTCAATCACACCGTCCGCAGATAAATGAGCAGGCGCATAGATAAGTTCGAAGGTCTTTGTCTCACCCAACGGATACAAAGCTTCCAGTGACTTATTACTGCTATCAAGAACAAGAACCGTGTGAATGCCCTCCGCGTCATGGATCAACATGGCCCTTTCAGACAAACGATCACAAGCGCTGTCAAGACTTCGCTTCAGTACCCTGCGCAAATCCTCGATCGCATAAATTACATTGTACGCATCAATGAGCAAGTAACGCTTTGCAGTCATATCAAATCCATATAGTTCAATTAAGAAAGCTCACTGCAAACATTATGATAAAAAAGAAGGGTCCTTCGCTGTTTCCTGTGACAGGATGACCGGTAAGTCTATTGTTTTGGATGAGTTGAATTTTGCCCGGGAGCGCCCATCTCCGCATTTGCAACGTAAGCGTCAGTACCGAGGTAATGTTATAGGTTAGAAATCAGGCAACGACCTCTGCAACTTATCAGAGGCAGTGCCAGACAGGAGTCTGGCGATTCCGGGTCAACTGCATTACAAACCTTTTGAAATCCCCACCCCCCGAAAACACTTTTTAGAAAACTCGATTGCATCATTCGGGTTCAACTGATGCATCTAGGATCATGAAAGAATCAGGAACACTCACCCTCGTCGCCACCCCAATCGGCAACCTTTCCGATATTACCCAACGCTCCATCGAAACGCTTAAAACGGCCGATCTGATTGTCTGCGAAGATACCCGTGTGACCGGCAAACTGCTCAGCAAGCTGGGCTTCGAAACCAAAAGCCAACTGCTCGCATACCACGACAAAAACGAGCTGCAACTGGCAGACAGCATTGCTCACCGCATTGAAAACGGCACCAATGTCGCGCTGGTCGTCGACGCCGGCACGCCCGCAATCAGTGATCCGGGATTTCGGCTGGTCCGCGCTTGCCGTAAGCGCAACCTTCCGGTGACAACCGCCCCCGGGGTCTGCGCTGCCATCACCGCACTTTCCATTTCGGGACTACCCAGCGACCAGTTTCTCTTTGTTGGCTTCCTTCCACCCAAAAGCGCGGCACGTAAACGCTTCTTCGAATCCAATCGAGACCGCGAGTACACCCTGGTCATCTACGAATCCTGCCACCGCATCGAAAAGTTCCTCAATGACCTTATAGAAACCCTCGGTACAGAACGCTGTATCTGCGTTTGCCGAGAACTGACCAAACTCCACGAAACAACCGTCACCGGCCCTGCCCTAGAAGTGACTGAGCGAGTGAAAAACAGCAGTCAAAAAGGTGAATTCGTCATCTGTATCGCCAAGGAAGGATTTGAGATTTAGGATCACTGCTGAAGCAGAGGATGCTCCGGTAGATTTTCCAAAAGTGTTTAAAGTATACGTTTGATCATTTAAAAAGCACTCCCAAGCAATGAAACCACAGCAGCAAACAGAAGCACTTGATAATTCTCATGGCACAACACATGGCCTATCGGTTGGTATCGATAATTACCCACCCAATGTAGAATTTCCTAAACTTAGAAAATGCTCAGAAAATGCAGCACAAATCAGCATCGTTTTTTCAGAGACGCCTCAACTCAATACAGACTCTAGCCATATTCGATTAAGAACATCTGAAACCATAGAGACCCCTCCCACCAGAGGAGAAATTATTAATCAATTAAAAGCGATCGCCGCCCAAGCGACTGAAGAAGATCGCTTACTGTTCTATTTTAGCGGCCACGCTCATAGATTGGCTGACATCGAAGACCTCTACCTAGTTCCACAAGACGTATATGACGAAAACGACCCCGGCGCGATGATATCCTTTAATCAAGTCAGGAATATCCTCGGAGCATCGTCGGCAAAGACGATCCTCGCGATATTAGACACCTGCCTAAGTGGACCTAAGCATTTAGGCAAACGGCCAAACACATCGGTTTTCGATAACTTTCTCAAAGAATACATACAGCATATCACTGGGCTGGCAGTCATTGCTTCATGCGAGCCGGATGAAGCATCCTTTGAAAAATCATTACATCCGAAACTAAGTCTATTTACCTCCGTTCTTATTCCAGCTTTAAGAGGAAAAGCGGAAGCCTTAGATCAGCGCTTTCTTACGCTATCATCGCTATATGATCATGTATCCACGAAAGTCCAACGAGTCGCTAAATCGATGCAGCTTCAACCAAGACCGACCTATCGCAATGAAGCGCCTGGCACACTTGTTCTGGGAGACTTCCGCGCGCCGTTTACACCACCAGACCAGTTAGAGTTTAGTGAGCATCCAGTGTCCGCTCTCATAATAAAGGACACGAAGGCAGCCTATACCTCTGATATACTGACTGAGTGGAAGAATAAAAGCACACCACTCGACCAACTCGAGTACGCTGCAAATAGAGCTCTAGACGAATACTTAGAAGATGGCTTTAGCAAATACCGCTCTCAACTGAGAAAAAAACTAGGCTTCTCCTCCTCTGAAACGGACAACAGTGACGCATCGTTTCAGTTTCCGGGTGGACAACTAACCTACTCCTTTAAAACCAGCACAAAAGGGCGAGGGAATTTATTGAGAGAACTATCACTCGATGCAGACTGGTTCGACGACCCTGAGCGTACACTCACCCTTCTTGATATTTTTGATTACCAATCAGATGAATTCATCTGGGAACTTCGAACAGCAGTGAACCCCCTTGAAAAAATCCCTGCATTCGAAAGCAAAGGCTGGGAAACTGACTCCGAGTCAAAACGTAGAGTCGTCTTTAAACTCGGGAGAGTCACCATGATCGTTGAGCAGAAACAAATCATCTTCAATGGCATCGACATAAAAGAGATACTCGAAATCCAAGATGAAGAAGATACTGACATATCACGAATAAAAGACACCTTTCAAATGCTTTAAACTAAGTTTGCGCGCACGCAGATATGAAATCCATTATTGCGATCAGAAGCGGTCTGTTTGCCAGCTGAATCGGAGAATTAGTTAACTTAGTGTTTTCTGGGTTTGTAATGCAGTTAAGTATTCTTGCATACGATAGGAAACTATGCGAATTTCTAGTCATGGATTGGATGCACTGTAAAGCAATCGAGCACGACCCCTCCAAAGTTAGTGGAGCATGGGTCTTTCGTGGCACGCGCGTCCCCGTGCAGGCATTGTTCGAAAATCTTGATTCCGGCGCAACTATTGATGAATTCCTTGAATGGTTCCCTGGTGTCTCACGTGAGCAAATCGACGAAGTTCTCATGTTTACTTCGCAAAGCCTCGCGATCGCTTGATGAAGGTTCTATTTGATCAAGGAGTTCCGGTGCCACTACGGGAAAGCATTCCTGCTGAAGTCTCCACTTGGTATGAGATGGGCTGGTCGGCACTTTCGAATGGTGAACTGATTACTCAAGCTGAAGCAGGCTTCGACGGTTTCGTAACGACTGATAAGAACCTTCGCTATCAGCAAGATTTAGTGGACCGAGAAATTTCCATTTTTGTGCTTCCTACAACCCGCTGGCCATTACTCAAAGCACACGCAGGTGCTATTGGTAAAGCCATCGTTGCTATGCAAGCGAGTACCTACATCGAATGGGTTTTTCCCGCTTCGATTAATTGATACCACCCAGTTGGAATGAGCGCCAACACCGAAGCTGCCGAAGTGATTATAGACAGTGATATCTGAAAAATTCCAGAAAGTCTTTGAGACATGAAACAGATTTTGATCATCGCCGGTCCCAATGGCGCCGGCAAGACCTCCTTCGCCGAGGAGTTCCTTCCGCAGGAAGCCGGCTGCCCGGAGTTCGTGAATGCCGACCTGATCGCCGCCGGGCTCAGCCCCTTTCAACCCGAACAAGTCGCCTTCACTGCTGGTCGTCTCATGCTAGAACGCATTCAGGTTCTGGCAAAATCCGCTCAAAGCTTCGCCTTTGAAACCACCCTCTCCAGCCGCAGCTATCTACAGAAGATTCCCCACTGGCAACAAGTTGGCTATCGGGTAGAACTCCTCTTTTTAAAATTGCCGAGCCCCGACTATGCTGTCCGCCGTGTCCAGCAACGCGTGCAACTTGGTGGGCATGACATCCCAGTCGAGACCATTCATCGCCGCTTCGCCAAAGGCTGGCAGAACTTCCAAACGTCTTACAAAAACGTTGTCGATCAATGGTTCCTCTACGATAGTTCACATATGCCGCCCAAATTTACAGAGAGTGTTGACTCCGATCAGATTCAAGAAACAGCAGCCCGGTATAACGCAGCAGATTCACAGAAGGCGATTGCCAGCCAGCGCGCAGGAATCGAAGCCGCCCTCCTCCGCGCCGCCGAAAAAGCCGTCGCCCGCGCCCGCGCCGCTGGACTCGAACCCGTACTGGCACCCGATCAGGAAACTCCGAAGACCGAGGCGAGCCATTCCTAACCCGAATATCTCACAAGATTCAGAAGTGTTCCGCGCTCGGAATAAAGCCAGGGGCACTGGTGGACTTGAAGCCTATTGGCAAAACCCAGTCACTGGGTCCTTGCCGAAGACGCTGCAGTTGAGGACATCCCCGGTCAGGCTGCATGAAATGATTTCTCCTCGTCCGACTTTCATGATTAGTTGGATTAGCCTACAAATTCCGCTTTGCTAGGGTTAAAAAGGCAAATCTGCACGTAACATAATCGAACCGAAGCGGTTATTATCGCGCTGACCTTTGAATTCGTCGCTGCGTGTCGTTTGCGATAAGCTAAGCTCAATCCGATGGATGCGGATAGCGAAGCCAACGATCAATTCTGCCACAAAGGGTTCTGATTCAACAGAGTCATCGAAAGTACGAAACAGGGGACCGTCGAGTGTGATATCATAAAATACAACTGTGCCGCGTAGCCCTGCAAAGCTGTAAAAAGAAAAGGACTGGGTATCGCTATTTTCAGGTTCAAACAGTGCTTGGCCGTAAGAACCAAGTTGGACTCTGGGTGTTGCATAGGTGTTGGGGAGATTGTAGCCAGCGCGGATCAGAGCACCTAGGTATGCATTGGTGCGGAAGTTCCCCAACGCAGCGCCACCTTCATAATAACCGTTAAATTGGATAGGCCAGTTATCCGTCGATTGCAGAAGACGGATTTTTTCCTTTTGATCGAAATGCAGATTAATCGTTGGCTCAGCGAGTATCTGGCTATCCCAGCCATTGAAAACCGGACTGTCGGAAATGTTGACGTGAACCCATTCCTGAGCTTCTTCAGCGAAACTGTATTTACCCGTTGTGCCGATGGATAAAGTGATCCCGCCGACGGAATCGTAGTCACTCGCATTCAGCGAGAACTCAACCCCCAGCCATCCTGCATAGGGTCGTTCTCCGATGGGAGCTGTGAGTGTATTAAAGTCTTCGGGCGTATACATCAGTTGAGTGAGTCCGACTCCCCAGGAAAATCGCAGTGAATTCTGGGGCAACCGGGTATTGCCCCAAAAACCGCGGGAAACTGTATCGGAAATTTTATAAAGCATACGTTGCAAACTATTATGCGTTTCCTGATCCGGTTCCAGGTCACGAAGCAGGGCAATACGAGCACCGTTTGTATACCCGCGATCAGTACCCGTCAGGATATCATTATCCCATTGAGTAACAAATTTCCAAGGATCAGAAGAATCCTGTGCAGATGTGCTATTTACCAAGCCGCAAACGGTGCATAAGATTCCGGAAATCAAAAGAAGTTTCATCGCATACGCAAACTTTTACAGTGGTGTGAGAAGGTCAATCCAACTTTTTAAGGCCTTAAAAAAGGGTCGTGTGGTTAGGGGCTGTAGTATTGGGCTTATTCTGTGGAATCAGAACCGAAGAAATCAAACGTCTCAAATGGGACGCAGTGAAGCTTGATGAAGGCCTTGTTACCATTGAGAGCAGACATTGCCAAGAAAAGACGCATTCGGCACTTCACTCTCTCTGAAAACGCTATGCGTCACGGCTTTGGCACCTATCACTATGCGCTTAATGGAAACTCAATCTCACGCAAACTTTTGGCCTGAGCAAGCTGGCAGAACAACATCAAGACAAAATGATCCCGACTACGAAACCCCTTACTACGATTCTCACTGCCAGTCTGCCTGACCAACCGCCAAGACTCATAACGATCCACCAAAGAAAGAAGTTGGCTGAAAAGACTACTTGTGCAAATTTTTATGATAGCCACCTTGTGTTAGGTGCTTCTTCTTTCATTAAACCTAGTTACAACGCAAGTGAGACTACTTTCAAAACCTGTTTTGGACAATAGTGCCTTTCATAAACCGGGTTCATAAGAGAAAACAGGAGGTTCATACAGTTATCTAATTCCTTGGTGAGCCCTTACATTTTCAAATGGGAAATGTTGTCTCCAGGCCTGAAAACAGTTAAGTTAACACACTATGAAGATGCCAAATGGAATTTCTGTCATTGGGACAGGTTCATACATGCCGCCAACTGTAGTTTTGAACAATTATTTTGACCGTTATGGGTCGTCGGATGAGTGGATCTATAGTCATTTGGGAATTAAAGAACGTCGTTATGCCGCTGCTACCGGTCTTGCAACCAGTGATCTGGCGGCAGAAGCCTGTCGCCAGGCAATTGAAAATGCCGGACTGAGTTGCAGCGATATTGATTTGGTCATTGTCGCCACGATTACGCCCGACCGGGCGACACCCTCTACTGCCTGCAAAGTACTGCATCAACTGGACATTCACGACTGTCCCGCATTTGACATTTCCGCTGCCTGTGCCGGCTTTATCTACAGCACATTCATTGCTCAGCAGTTCATTCTTGCCGGCAATTGCATGAATGCACTGCTGATTGGCGCCGATACTATGTTTTCAACACTGGCCAACAAGCACTCACGTGATGGGGTTTACTGGGGAGACGGCGCAGGTGCAATCGTTCTCAGTAGAGTGGGCAAGGATTCAGGCGGTTTTATTCATACCAATATTTCAGCCTGTGGCGATGCGATTGACGAAGTCACCGTGATCGGAGGATGCTCGGAACATCCGGTTTCTCAGGAAGTTGTGGATGATAAGTCTCACTATATTACGATGGATGGCAGAGCTGTTTTTCGTTCAGCCATCCAGATCATTCCTTTGATCGTAAAACAAGTATTGAAAGAAGCAGGGATGACACTGTCGGACATTCACCATGTAATCCCCCATCAGCCAGCCAAGAAAATGATCGTTCAAGCTCTGGAAAGTGCAGAAGTACCCCTGGAAAAAACTTATTTCAACATGGATAAGTATGCGAATACCTCCTCTGCAACGATCCCGATCACGTTGGATGAAGTTCATCGGGCCGGCAAATTAATGGCGGGCGACAATATTCTGTTTGCCACCATCGGAGCCGGTTGGGTATGGGGCGCTTCTATTCTGAAATGGAGCATGAACTAAAACAAATAAGGAGATTGTTTACCGATGAACTCAGATACAATGGAGGATTGGACATCGAAGCTCAGGCACAAGGTTGTTTCTGCTTCTGAGGCGGTGCGTAAAATTCAGCCCGGTCAAACCATTTATGCAGGTCACGGCTTGGCGGCGGCCTTTCCTGTGCTCGAAGCATTAGCTGAAGCAAATGAAAGTATCGGGCCGATAGAGGTCTTTACCTTAAATAGCATGGGGCAGCATCCACTACTTTCAAAGTTTCCGGAAGAGGGTCTAAAAGTCAGGTCAGTGTTCTTTGGCAATCCAGAACGGCAGGCTTATGCACTGAATAAAAACATTGATTACATTCCCGCTCAAGTATCGGAATTTCATCGCCTGCTTGAGAAGGGGCTCATCAAGCTAGACGTGGCGATTGTCCAAATGACGCCGCCAAATGCAAACGGCTTTATGAGTTTTGGCATTGACGTTGGTTATTCTCTGTCAGCCATCCAACATGCAAAAATGGTGATTATTGAGGCGAATGTACAGATGCCTTTTACTTACGGGGAATCCTTGCATGTAGATGAAGTCGACTGGATTATAGCTTCCGATCGCAAGCTTCCTGAACTTCCTCGAGCGGATTCGACTGAAATTTCTAAGCGCATCGGGCAGCATATTGCCTTAATAATCGAAGATGGTTCCAATTTGCAGGTAGGCGTGGGTGCGATACCCGATGCGGTTTTGGATGCCTTAAAAGAGCGGGCTGATATTGGAATACACACGGAATTGTTTACCGAAGGTCTGGTTGATTTACATAAATCCGGAGTCATCAATAACCGCTTTAACAATTTAAATCCGGGCAAAAGTGTTTGTACTTTTGTTTACGGCACTCAGCGTGTTTATGACTTTCTGGATCACTGCGAAGACGTTTTGATTAAACCTGCAAGCTATACAAATAGCATATTTACGGCAGGTAAGATCAACAAATTGATCTCCATTAATGCTGCGGTCGAAGTCGATCTCTTTGGGCAAATTAATGCGGAGACCATACGTGGTAAACAATACTCGGGCGTGGGCGGACAAGTCGATTTTGCCCGAGCGGCAGCAATTTCTCCCGGTGGGAAATCAATAATTGCGCTCTCTTCGACTGCAAAAAAAGGCGAGGCTTCACGCATCGTTTTTCAGTTTGAGCCGGGCAACTGCGTAACGACACCGCGTAATGACGTGGACTACATCGTAACGGAATACGGAGTGGCCCATTTGCGCGGGCGTACTTTAAACGAGCGAGCAAAATTGCTCATCAATATTGCGCATCCTCGCTTTAGAGAGATGCTGCGGCATAAGTGGGAAGCACATACAGGGTTTAAGGTTTAGACATCATGAATATTACTACACAGGAAAAAATTAAACTCTTCCGGGAAATTCGAGGGGACGATATCTACCCGAGTAATGAAATTCGCGATGCCTTTTACGAATTACTGTGTCCGAACAACTTAACAGAAATGACCTTGAATCAATCCACGATGGCCGCCGCCTTCTACGGATATATGCTAAAAAACATGGGTGCGCGATTTGGTATGGATGTCATCGATGAAACGTCCATCTCGGTGGTCAGGGATTTTGGCTATTTGAAAACAAAAGAGTACCTCCAAAAAAACGTTCCGGTTCATCTCGATGCCAGAGGTCCTGGAGAGGTGTTGATGGCAGCACTCATTTCAACTTCAAACCCCGAATATAAAGTTGAATTTATCCAGTATGAAGAAGCAAAAACAGTAATTCGCCTTTTCGGCACCTGTCGGTACTACAAGATGGCTTCCAAATTGGGAATACAATCTTACTTAAGTTTGCCCATTATAAAACCCTGGTTTGAAAGCATTGTAGAAGAACTCAAAATCAACTGTTCCATCGAAGTAGAAAAAAAGTTTCAAAACACAGATGGCCGCTGCGAATTTCACTTTGTATTCAGACGATTGTAGAACAAGACCGCCTCTGTGCAATCCTCAGATCGCTTCGACACCATGATCGGCAAATATCCGGCGCGCGTTTTCGATCTGGCTGGCAGTGGGTACAGGAGTATCGGTGAGATTGTAGGGTAAGCCGGAGCGGTGGTACTTTTCTTCGCCCATCTTGTGAAAGGGGATTATTTCCATGCGCTCGACATTGGTAAGGGTGGCGACGAACTTCGCCAGTCCGGCGATGTTGTGCTCATCGTCGGTCAGCCCTGGCACCAGGACGAAGCGTATCCAAGCCGGCTTACCAAGCTTGGAAAGGCGCCTGGCGAAGCAGATGGTCGGATCAATGTAACCGCCTGTTACAAATTTGTAAGTCTGCGGATCCCAGCTCTTGATGTCCAAAAGAACAAGGTCTACTTCATCCAGTAGGGCATCGCTTGCCTTGTCACCTAGGAATCCTGAGGTATCCAGTGCAGTGTGGATACCAGCTTCTCTGGCACTGGCAAAGATAGCATGGATGAAGTCTGGTTGCATCAGTGGCTCACCTCCGCTGATAGTGAGCCCACCGTTTTTTATAAAGTTCCTGTACTCCAGGATGTCATCAAGCACTTCACCGGCAGTCTTTATCTGACCGTGGGGTTTACCTTGTGTATCCGGGTTGTGGCAATACTGGCAGTGCAGCGGACAACCGGAAGTAAATAGCACATAACGCACGCCCGGACCGTCAACCGTACCGCAGGTTTCTACCGAGTGAACATACCCAGCCGTGCTTAGCGATGGAACTGTCGAAGGTCGGTCATAGTTAAGTGGTTTTTCTATGGTAGTGACCATGATCCGTGAGTTAAATGCTTGCGTGGAAAGTCCGTTTGATCACTTCAAGTTGCTGTTCATGGGTGAGCTTGATGAAGTTTACCGCGTAGCCGGAGACCCGGATGGTGAGTTGCGGATATTGTTCAGGGTGGTTCATTGCATCAACAAGTGTTTCTCGATTGAAGACGTTGACGTTGATATGGTGCCCATACTCTGCAAAGTAGCCGTCGAGCAGGCTGCTTAGGTTGGTGGTGCGCTCATCTGCAGTCTTGCCCAGCGCATTTGGCACAATAGAGAAGGTGTAGGAGATGCCATCCTGGCAGTGCTTGTAGGGAAGCTTGGCTACGGAGGCCATGGAAGCCACCGCGCCTTTCCTGTCGCGGCCGTGCATTGGGTTCGCGCCGGGTGCAAAGGGTTCGCCCTGTTTGCGGCCATCCGGTGTGCTACCGGTTTTTTTGCCGTAGACGACGTTGGATGTGATGGTGAGTATGGACTGGGTGGGCACGGCATTGCGATAGGTTGGTTGCTTGCGGATCTTATCCATAAAGCGCTCAACCAGATCGGTGGCCAGTGAATCGACCCGATCGTCATTATTGCCGTAGGCCGGATAGTCGCCAATTACATCGTAATCTACCGCTAGACCGTCTTGATTGCGTATGACCCGTACTTTGGCATACTTGACCGCCGAGAGTGAATCAGCGGCGACAGAAAGCCCGGCAATACCACAGGCCATCGTACGGAAGATAACCGGATCGTGCAGCGCCATCATTATGTGTTCCGGGCAATACTTATCGTGCATGTAGTGAATGATGTTCAACGCTTTGACGTAAGTCTCGGCAAGCCAGTCCATCATACGGTCAAAACGCTTCATGAGATCATCGAACTCGAGATACTCGCCGGTGAAAGGCTCGCTTTTTTGGGCTATTTGTTCACCGCTTTTTTCATCCCTTCCGCCGTTGATGGCATAGAGCATGGTCTTGGCAAGGTTAGCACGGGCGCCAAAAAACTGCATCTGCTTGCCGATGCGCATGGCTGAAACGCAACAGGCAATCCCGTAATCATCACTCCAGTAGGGCCGCATGAGATCGTCATTTTCATACTGTATGGAACTCGTTTCGATCGAGACCTTTGCGCAATAGTTCTTAAAATTCTGTGGTAGGTCCTTCGACCAGAGTACAGTGAGGTTTGGCTCTGGAGCCGGACCAAGATTGTAAAGCGTCTGTAGAATTCGGAAGCTGGACTTGGTCACAAGCGGACGACCATCTTCGCCCATGCCACCGATGCTTTCGGTAACCCATGTGGGATCGCCGGAGAAAAGCTCGTCGTAATCCGGAGTGCGGATAAAGCGCACGATACGCATCTTCATAACGAGGTGATCTATGATTTCCTGTGCCTCTTCTTCGGTCATGGTGCCTTCGGCGAAATCACGCTGGAAGTAAATATCGAAGAAAGTTGTTGTGCGCCCAAATGACATGGCAGCGCCGTTTTGGTCTTTGACCGCCCCAAGGTATGCGAAGTACGTCCACTGAACAGCTTCTTTCGCATTCTGTGCAGGTACGGAGATGTTGTAGCCGTAAGTAGCGGCCATTGTTTTGAGATCTTTCAAGGCCTTGATCTGATCCTGGGTTTCTTCGCGCTCGCGCACCCATTCCTCGGAGAACGATTCAGATTGGGTCTCTTTGAGCTGACGTTGTTTTTCTGCAACAAGGCGATCCACTCCGTAGAGGGCAACTCTACGGTAGTCGCCAATGATACGCCCGCGCCCGTAACCATCGGGCAGGCCGGTGATGATGCCCGCGTTTCGAGCCATTCGGATATCATCGGTATAGCAGGCGAAGACGCCGTCGTTGTGGGTCTTGCGATATTTCGTGAAGATTTCAGCCGTTTCGGGATCCATCTCGCGACCATGGGCTTGTAGCGCTTTCTGAGCGATGCGAAGGCCACCATAAGGCAGCATAGCGCGTTTGAGTGGCTTGTCAGTTTGTATGCCAACAATTTGTTCCAGATTTTTGTCTATATAGCCTGCTCCATGGGAGACAACGGTACCTACGATTTTGGTATCTGCGTCGAGCACACCACCTGCCTCACGTTCCTGGTTTAGCAGTTGCTTCAACTGATCCCACAATTTCACAGTGCGCTCTGTCGGTCCTTTGAGGAAGACACCATCACCAGTATAAGGCGTGTAGTTGCGCTGTATGAAGTCACGAACATCAATGCCCCGTTGCCACGCTCCGCTTTGAAACGAGCGCCATTTACCCGTGGATACTGCCGATGGCTTAGCCAACTTAATTGTGGTTACAGCATTCATAACCCTATCCTTGTTACATTTTACACATTTAAGTTAAGACCATATGAACTTCATGTCCACAAGCTGGTACACAAAAAACAGAATTAATCGAAATTTTAATGACTAACTAATTTAGCAATAATTATGGGTTAACTATTCCTGTCGTAGGATGCTTTAACTTGTTCGAGCATTGTTATATATCACGATTTTTTACAAATGCATCGTCTGAAAGGCGATGCATGGACTCTCCCCCAATCAATCCTACTCACCACTCAATGCACTACGTTTACATTTTGAGATCAAAAAGTTTCACAACCAAAACCTATGCATGATATACCAAATATCTTCGCCAGCAGATACAAGATGATCTGATAGCAGCTATCCAAAACATCAAGATACTGATCAAGTATGCTCAGCCAAAACCTGCACAGACAAAGTGCGGGTGCGTGGCGACCGCTGGACTCATCTCATACGCAGTATTTGGCTTCTTTTCCAGTAAACTGCAGCCTTTCTGGACTTATTGCAGAACTTTATTCGAAGGATTGGAGGCCTCCCCAAGGAATTTTGTTTATTGAAGTGATCTGCAAATTTACGCCTATTTGGGCAACAGCCCCTAACGACGTGGCCCCTTGCCTCTTTTCCACCTTGAGTGGTGTCAAAGTGTCGCCTTGATATTCGGACAAAGCTATACGAATTTAATGCATAATCATTACATATTGCAATGAAAACGCTACAAGTAAGACTATCCGATGATTTACGCACAAGTGCCGATGCTGTTCTTGAAGACATTGGCTTGGATATGCCAACGGCGATACGACTTTACCTGAACAAAATTGTTCAAACTCGAAGCATTCCATTCACATTAGAAGCTGGTGCTGTAGTTATTGAAGAACTGGAAGTAGATACTGCCACACAAAAGAAAATGGACGCTGTGGCAAATGCATGGAGCAAGACTAAAAGCTAATCGCATTGATCATTGGAAATTCAATTCGCCGAAGGGAATTTGATGAAATCATTCCAACCGACGACCTTGAGATAATAATCCGCTCAGCGAAAGTGGAACTGACTACACCCATAAAAGGAGAAGGTATTCCCAGAGGCACTCGTCTATTAAAGGCATCTGCCACATCCTCAAAAGGCGCACGTCGGATTGTTTTTCTTATGGAAGTCGAAGGAGGAGATTTGTTTCTACTGTTTTATAGTGATAAAAAAGATAAAATCGGAGCTAACATAACGATAAAGAATAAGACTTTTAAAACCATTTTGGCGTCCCGCCATGTTAGCATGAAAGCTGCAGTCTATTCTACTCTGCAAAATCGCACTTACCTCATTATGCAATCGGAACTCAAAACGGAAATCCGATCGAAAAGTGCAAAGTTCCACTGGTGTCCTCCTCGCGTGGGTTCAGATTATGGCCGTATTCCAGGCGCACGGGGCCGACTACTGTTTGATAGCGAAAACCAATCCCGGCGGAACTGAGAGATTCAACCCTGCTCTCAAAGTAACCATCCCGCGCGTTCGTCACCGTATCGAAAAAAACCAGGAAGGAAAGATCCTGAAGCAGACGCTTCTCCAGTTCGATATTGAGCAAAACAAAGGACTCTGCACCAATCTGTTCTCCGTTCACGTCAAGCGGTGAAGCTTCCCCTTGAAGGTAGCCGCGAACGCTGTTCTCACCTCCGTTAAAGAAACGTTCCGTGAACGGAATATCATTACTCGCATCACTCTCCGAAAAAATCGCACCCGTCCTAAGTCCAAGATGTAGCAGTACAGATTCGAGGAGCATAGTATGGTAGCTGGCCCCTAACTCGATTTTCTGAAAAGCCACAGTCCCGCCCAGCAACCCGCTTGCAATATTTATATCAGAATAAAGCGAATACCCGGACGTCGGTGCCAGGAAATTGTCCCGACGGTCCAGGCTTAGCTTTCCGGAAATACTTCCGACTTTTGCTTCGTCCTGCGACTCGAAATCCGAGCTAGACGAACGGTCTGCATCTTCGCGGGCATAACCATATTCCAATATGAGCGAAATGTCAGACTGAACCAGCGTTCTTGAAAGACCCGCAGCGATCCCCTCTTTCGAACGATCAAAAGAAACTTCTTCACGAAAACTGTAGTCTGCATTGGTATATGCAGTCAGATCAGTGCCCAGGAATCGGGGTACGGAATATTTCGCGTTCAACTGGGTGGAGCGAAAGCTTTGCTTCCCGCTTATTTCGTACTTGTGAGCTCTCCCGAAAGGATTCTTGTGGTTCCAGTTAAGCCCGACGCGGGCCAGTTCGTAACTCCCCCAACCCACCAGCAGATCAAGCTCCTGCCGAATAGCGGGTTTTAAATCATAGACGATAGTTCGCTCAGGCCCATCCTCGGGCTCGTAACTCATTTCAATTTCCCTGAAGATACCAAGGCTCATCAACTGGCGGCGCGACTCACTTGCTAACAAGGGATCAAGCGGATCTCCGGCGGACATCTTGATGCATCGTTTCAAACCAGCAGGCCGGGTAGCGGCGTCACCTGAAAAGCGCACACCACCGAATTTCACGACTGAATTCTGTTTCACCTGATAGCGAATGTCAGTTATGGAGATGCCCTGCTCATTCAAAACCGCCTCGCTCACCGTTTTAAAAATTTTCACATCTGCGTAACCTTCACGATAAGCGGCATTGCGCAACGCTTGCCGCTTCGACCGTTCCCATTCTGTGGTAAACAATGCATCCGGTGTTTCTGCCTCTGTTCTTTCGACCGCACCGGGGTCATCAATCCACTCAACAATCACCTGGCCCACACGATGCAGCGGTCCCGACTCGATCGAAACAGTTGCTTCGACTGCACCGGTAAGATCATTGAACACAGCATTCTTCGCAATCAGCCGTGCCTGCCGATAACCCATTTGCTGCAAAGTATCCAGCAACCGATGGATGCGTCGCTCAAAGTTATTCTCGGTAAATACACGCGAGGACTTTGTAACCACCAGAGCACCATTCGGAATGAAATAGTTATGAATCGTACGCTTATCCAAGACGGGCACGCCAGTCACTGCAATCGATTCATAATAATAAAGCACTCTGGGCCGCAAATAAAAGGTCGCATGATCCGCCAAAAAATCGGCAGCCAACTGAATCGAATATTCATCCTCCCAAACTACCCGCGTGGAAGTCTCGCCAACGTCAAAGACACCTTCAATTTCAGGCTTCAGGTAGCCGTTGCGTTTCAACTGCTGCAAGAGCAGAAAAGCACTGTCTTCGAGAAAAGCGGCGTCCAGAAGCGCTGGCTCTTTCGCGGGGACGCCCTGGAGAAAAGCGAGACGCTCTTTATAAGTAATGTTCTTGATGAGACTCAGACCCTTGATTTTAAGATTCTCCTGAGCCTTGAGTGAAACCTGTAGACAGATAACAGCAAGGACGACGAACATGTATGGAAATTTGCAACTCATCGTCTGAATAGATTCCAACCCAAATTCATGTTATAGGCATCATACTGGTCGTATTCGCCATTCAGATACCAGTCCTTGTTCAGATCGAAGCGGACATCAAGGGTTTGACGACCCGTGAGACTTCGTTCCTCGCCGACATCAATGGCAAGTCGATCCATCACGGTCTCATTCATACCACCCGCACCAAGAAGTCCTCTTCCCAGATAAAGACCTACCGTGGTCGCACCACTACTACCACCCCCACTCGTAGCAGTGCCGGTGGCCAACAAGCGTACAATCGCCGTATTGGATAGCTCCGGGGTTGAGTGAAACTGAATATACGGTTCGTCCAGTGTATTACTCACCTCCATCGTAATAATGTACGAAGCCGATTGCGCAGTGCCCGAGAAATCCAGTTGTACCGTATCCGGTTGTGAGGGCTCGATGAAAGCCTCTCCCTTATCAATGAACATCTTTGTACCCGGGAAAGACAGCTCCCCATTGACAGTTTGTATCATGCCGACCAATTCAGGCTCCTGAAAACTTCCACCGAGATGAAGATCCGCCGAAAGCTTCGTTTTGAAATAAGGGCTGCGTACCCGCATGAAGGACTCTCCAAAAATCGTGACATCAAACAACCAATCGTTAATCGGCTCCTGATCAATGGAGAAAAACGGAGGCCTCAAGCCGGGCCCGACCTCGGTGCTTGAACTCAGTGGATCGAATTCAACCAGAAGTGTGCTGGCTCGTAAATCGAGTCGACCCTGAACCAGCGGTTTGCCGCTTCGCTGCAGATGCTGCGCCGCCAAATTGACATCGCTCCGCAGAATCATGTCCGTCTTTCGAAAAACAGGAATATTCTTACCGGATATCTGAATGTCCCAGAGGGGATCCTTAGCGCTTTGCAGATTCACCCAGCCTGTGACCGCAACAGCACTGCCACCAACCTGGGCGGAAGTCGATTGTAGTTCGAAGCGGTTATTGGCTAAAAGCAGTTTCCCTGATATCTGATCGACCGAAGACAGCGATTCGGTTGGTCGTAATGCAAAATCCTGAAATTGCAGGACGCCGCTCAAGTCAAGACCTTCGCTGATTTCAAGGGAGCCGCTCAAGGAGCCGCTGCGGCGAAAGAACACTGGCATCAAATCAACCCAGTTCTCCATTTCCCATTTCTTAACATGCAACTTCCCTGTCAGCATTTCCACTAGAGCCGTCGCCTCCCTCACATCCGAGCGCAACCAGTCTGCCAAATGATTCACCGGTAGCGTCATCGAGCCTTCCAGCTCACTTTGATTCAAGGATACCTGCATATCCAAAATTTCCAGATTTTCGCCATCCGCACGTGCTCGAAGCTGTAACGAGTCAATTGTGGGCAGGTTTTCCTCCGTAAGTTGATCTCCGAGGTCCAGCTCAAGCAAATCCATCTTCAGTTCACCGGTCGGGCTCTGCAGGTCTCCGGAAACATAAAGTTCAAGCACTCCGGATGCGATGGAGATACCAGTTGCATCACGAATCAGATCAACAACAACAGGTACGAGCTCGGCGTCAAACGCTCCACCCAAAGCGCCCTCGGTCAACAGCTCCCAAGACGCACCACCTGCCTCGGTAATGGCGAAGCGCAAAGGCAGCATGAAATTACCCTGCGCCACATCAGCTGCATCAATGTTCAATCGAAGGGTCTGGATGTTAAGGCCGGCATTGCCGAGTTCCAGCTGAAGTAAGGCTGTTGACTCAATTTCACCGGGCAGAAGTAGCGATGTCCGAACATTCAGCCGACCCGTCAAAAAAGGATCAAACGCAGTGATCTGAGCAGTCAGTGATTCGAATTCATACGATGGCAGCGGTTTGCTAAGCCAGCGATTCAACCGGTCGACGGATAAGTTGCTGACCTCCAGAGACAACCCCGACTCTGAACTAAAGGCCCCGGAGAATTCCTTCTCCACACCGCTCAGTTCGAAAGCAGAAACCGACAGGCGATCAAAAAAACGACCTTCACCCAATTCAAAGTCGATGGAGACAGGCTCGCTCAAGACGAGCTCTGGAAGCTGCAGATCGGATAAAGCCAGACGCAGTAGTTCAAGATGAATTGACTCTGCGCCTATCCGGCCGGTGATCTCGGAAGTAATACAAGCGCCTTCATTCTCGGCGGAACCGTTCCATTCAAACGCACTTAAATTTTCGATGCGCCCTACTCCCTGTAGCTTGACAGGATTCAATCCGGGCGCGGCCAACGTTGCCTCCAGAACTTCGAAATTAAGCTCGGGACTGAGCCAGGGGCCCTCGGCACTGCCCTTGACCCATAGCTGATTTGAAACAACGGGCCTTTCTAAAAAAGTGTTAAGGAACTCACTTGCCAACTTGATCTCGTAGTCCAGATCCAGTGACTGAGCCAAAAGATTGATATCACCATGAAGCGTGACCACACTGTCGCCTTCGAAATCAAGTCCTATGCTCGCCGATTCGAGCACAATAGCTGAAGTTTTAAAAAAACCAGCTGCCTCAAACGATTGCACGCACTGACCTGCATAAGCCAATGTATCACCGCTCACCTCAAAACGCAGAACAGGATCCGCAAAAATCAGATCAGCAGGTATCCAGACATGCGCCTTTAGTTGACCTTCCACATCGATAAAAGACTGCTGAGATAAATCTACCGCGACCTCCATTTCTGCAGCCTCAATCTGACTCGATACCTTAATTCCATCCTCAAAACGAAGAACGATCGGGCGACTTAAGGACGCCTCTGCCCAGAGCGAATATAGATCTAACGATTGGATCGTCATTGCCTCCAAATCCCCCTCTATCTCGATATTGGCTTCGACCGGCATTGCCAGACCGCGAACTTCCGAGAGCACACTGCTTAATTGAAGAATCCCGACATACGCACCCGCGTTCCAATCGATCTGCATAGACTGCAGCTCTATCGAGCCCCCACTCCAGTCCCGCCAAGAGGAGAGCAAGGAAGGGCCCAGAGTGAATCCGGAAGAATACACTTTGAAAACCTTCGGCAACGACTTTCCAGCTTCAATCTTTAAGGCCAGCTCAATCGCTTCCTTTGCCTTAAGAATCTGCCCCGAAAAAAGATATCCGCCGGGCATTTCCTCCATGCTTATATCAAGAGTCAAAGCCGTCTCCTTGAGCGCCGCATGCAGTGTCCAATTTGCATCTGGCTCCAGTGTCGCATACAGAGCGAGTGGCTTGGGCAAGCGACTGGATTCAAGAACCGTGCTAAGCGTTGCATCGGCAGCCGCAAAATCGTTCAACTTCAACTCAAGATCGCCGTTCGAAATACTCAAGGTCTCGATCGATACCGGAGGCACCTGTTTGGCAAAAGACTCATATACGCGGCGGAAGTTGCGAACTCGATCCTCCGGAAAAACCGGAGTATGCGGCGACTCTTTTTTCAGCGAAGTGCCTTGTTCGAGACGGAGATCAATCGTCCCGATTTCAATTGAGGAAGACGCATCCCACTCCTTACTGATGAAACGTGCAGAAAGATACTGATACAGATTCGGGAAAACGATCTCTTTCGAAACCAGTCCGATGGTTTCAGATTTATAGGAAAGCTCGTCCATCACGATACGGCCTCGATTGTCCCGATGCATAGAAACGACTTCAATACCCGCGGCCCGAAGTACCGGAGGCACCAACCAGGGAAACCAATACTGACTCGTAAATAGCACCAGAACAAAGCACCCAAGGAGCAAAGCTAGCGCTATAATAAAACGACGTATGGTTTTACGGATATTCACGAAACTTCAGAAAGTAGATCCACCGATAAAATTTAACAACCGCCAATAATGCCGCACCGGTCACAAAACATTAGCCCCGCTTCGCCAAAGGCTGGCAAAACTTCCAAACGTATTACAAAAACATTGTAGATCAATGGTTTCTCTACGATAGTTCACACATGCCGCCCAAATTTACAGAGAGTGCTGACTCCGATCAGATTCAAGAGACCGCAGGCCCGTATAAAGCATCAGATTCACAGGAGCCGATCAGCAGCCAGCGCGCCGGAATCGAAGCCGCCCTCCTCCGCGCCGCCGAAAAAGCCGTCGTCCGCGCCCGCGCCGCAGGACTCGAACCCGTCCTGGTGCCCGATCAGGAAACGCCAAAGACCGAGATGAACGGGAGATAACGAATCAATTTATGGCCATTAAGAAATCCGAACTCTACTCCTCCCTCTGGGCCTCTTGCGACGAGCTGCGCGGCGGTATGGATGCCAGCCAGTATAAGGACTACGTACTGTCGCTGCTCTTCATTAAATACGTTAGCGATAAATACGCAGGCAAACCGTTTGCACCGATTAAAATACCCGAGGGTGCCAGCTTCCGCGACATGGTCGCGATGAAAGGCAGCAAGGACATTGGCGATCAAGTCAACAAATACATCATCGCCCCGCTGGCCAATGCCAACCAGCAACTATCACAATCCGATTTCCCTGATTTCAACGATCCAAACAAGCTCGGTACGGGTAAGGAGATGGTCGATCGATTGACTAATCTCATCGGCATTTTCGAGCAGCGGGCTCTCGATTTTTCTAGGAACAGGGCCGAGGGTGATGACATTCTGGGCGATGCCTACGAATACCTCATGCGCCACTTCGCGACTGAGAGCGGCAAAAGCAAAGGTCAGTTCTACACCCCCGCCGAAGTCTCCCGGATCATGGCACAAGTCATCGGGATCGCTCAGGCTGAAACTAGCTCCAGCACCACGGTCTATGACCCTACTTGCGGCTCTGGCTCCCTGCTCCTTAAGGTGGCCGACACTGCCACCACCGAGCTTAGCCTCTACGGACAGGAAAAGGATGCCACCACCTCCGGCCTCGCCCGGATGAATATGATCCTGCACAACTACCCGACCGCAGAGATCGCACAGGGCAACACCCTGGCCAACCCGAAATTTATCGAAGGCACCAGCCTCAAAACCTTCGACTTCGTCGTGGCCAATCCGCCCTTCAGCGACAAACGCTGGAGCAGCGGCATCAATACCGAGGATGACCCACACGAACGCTTCAAGCACTTTGGCACCCCACCTGACAAACAAGGTGACTATGCCTACCTGCTCCACATTCTTCGCTCCCTGAATAGCACTGGCCAGGCAGCCTGTATTCTCCCCCACGGCGTTCTCTTCCGCGGCAATGCTGAGGCCACCATCCGCAAGAAC
Organism: uncultured Opitutia bacterium; assembly: GCA_963922575.1. Taxonomy (GTDB): domain Bacteria; phylum Verrucomicrobiota; class Verrucomicrobiia; order Opitutales; family Coraliomargaritaceae; genus Lentimonas. The sequence goes on along the minus strand of CAWUII010000008.1, from coordinate 21,756 downwards.
CTCATCCGCCGGGGCTACCTCAAAGCTATTATCGGTCTTCCTCCCAACCTCTTCTACGGCACGGGCATCCCCGCCTGTATCATCGTGCTCGACAAGTCTGAGGCCCACGCCCGCAAGAGCATATTCATGATCGATGCCAGCAACGGCTTCCTCAAAGACGGCAACAAAAACCGTCTCCGCTCCCGCGACATTCACCAGATCGTCGATACCTATAACAAAGGCGTCGAGGTCAAGGGCTACGCCCGCTCTGTCAGCTTCGAAGAGATCAAGAAAAACGATTTCAACCTCAATCTCCCGCGCTATGTCGACAACCGCGCCGCCGAAGATATTCAGGACATCGCCGCTCACCTGCAAGGCGGCATACCCCAGCGCGACGTCGATGCTCTTCAAGCTTACTGGGACATCTGCCCGAATCTGCGCAAAAGTGTATTCGAACCACTGCGTGAGGGCTACGTTGCACTCGCCGCAAACTATGCACAACTTTCCACGCTCAACGCACAGCTCACTTTGCATCCCGACCTGGTCGCTTTCACGGAAAAGCTGAAAAAACATTTTACTGCCTGGTCAGACAAGCAAAGCGCAGAACTCAAAAGCTTACAGCAAGACTTCAACCCCAAGGCCTTCATCCACCACTTCTCCGAAAACTTACTCGCACACTACCAAGGCCAGCCACTCATCGACCCCTATGCTGTCTATCAGCACCTGATGGACTACTGGGCCGAAGTCCTTCAGGACGACATCTACTTGATCGCCATCGACGGCTGGAAGGCAGAAACCTACCGGATAACCGAGACCAATGAGAAGACTGGCAAAACCAGGGACAGAGGCTGGGCCTGCGACCTCGTACCCAAGGAGCTAATCGTCGCCCGCTACTTCTCTGCAGAGCAAGCAGCTATAGAGAGCCAACAGGCCGAACTCGAAACTCTGGAAGCCCAACGCACTGAACTCGAAGACGAACACAGCGGAGAGGACGGTGCCTTTTCCGAAATAGACAAAATCAACAAGGCCAACATCACCGCTCGACAGAAGGAAATCAAAGACAACTCCCAGCTCGCAGAGGAAGGCAAAGTGCTCAAGCAATGGCTCAATTTAAACAAAGACGAAGCCGGCCTGAAAAAGATGATCAAAAACGCCGAGATTGCCCTCGATCAACTCGCCTACGATAAATATCCGCAACTCAATGAAGCCGAGATCAAAATGCTCGTTGTCGAAGACAAATGGCTTGCCACCTTACAGCACCGCACTAACAGCGAGCTCGATCGCATCACCCAGACGCTTACCCAACGGGTAAAAGAACTCGCCGACCGCTATGAAACGCCGCTGCCGAAAATGGCTGATCACGCAAGCACACTCGAAGCCAAGGTCAATGGTCATCTCGAAAAGATGGGATTCTCATGGAAGTGAAAGAAGGATATAAGCTGACGGAGGTTGGAGTAATACCTGAGGATTGGGAGCCTCAGTTTTTAGATAGCTTCTGCAAAATTTCCGCTGGCCGTGATCTTGTGAAAGAGGATTTCTCGCCTATTTACAGCGAAAATCATCCATACCCAATCTACTCCAATTCACACTCGAATAGAGGTCTCTACGGATATTCTAAATCCCACCAGTATTCTGGTGACCAAATCACAGTTACTGCACGAGGCGATGTAGGTCATGCAGAGTATCGTGCCGCACCCTTCTCAGCAATCGGGCGACTGCTTGTCCTTACGGCGACGAGCCCTTGTGATCTCCGATTTGTTACAGAGCTTATTAACCACTTGGTCGAGTTCGCGCTGGAAAGCACTGGAGTTCCCCAGCTTACAGCACCTCAGATTTCGAGCTACAGTGTTGGCCTCCCCCCGACCAAAGCCGAACAGGAAGCGATCGCGGAGGTCTTGAGTGATACGGATGCCTGGATTGAATCGCTGGAGCAACTTATCGCCAAAAAACGCCGTATCAAAGAAGGTGCCATGCAGACTCTCCTCATGCCCAAGGAAGACTGGATTGAAAAAAAGTTGAAAAACACGGCAACCCTCAAAGCTCGTATAGGCTGGCAAGGATTAACCACGGCAGAATATTTAGACTCAGGTGAGTTCCATTTAGTAACAGGAACAGACTTTAAAAAAGGCTTCATCGACTGGAGCCACTGTGCATACGTAGATAAATCGCGCTTTAAGCAAGATAAGAACATACAACTGAAAGTTCATGATGTTCTGGTAACTAAAGATGGAACAATCGGTAAAGTTGCGCTAATCAATGAGCTTCCCAGACCGGCTACTTTAAACAGTGGAGTCTTTGTTCTTCGACCTATTGAGGATTCTTTTAATCCTGAATTTTTCTATTATCTACTGCATTCCAGAGTATTTATCGAGTTTCTTGGACAACTAAGTGCAGGCTCAACGATTAACCACCTCTACCAAAAAGACTTCTCCACTTTTATTTTTCAAACCCCATCATCAATCGTCGAACAAAATGCTATCGCCGAAATCCTATCGGACATGGACAGTGAGATCGATGCCTTGGAAGTTAAACTCTGCAAAGCCCGCAAGATTAAAGCTGGTATGATGCAGGAACTATTAACCGGAAAAACGAGGCTAGTCTAGTGGCTTCAAACAAGAATTAATGAGAACAATACCATTCACTCCTCAGAAAGACTTTCTGGCGCGCCTATCGAATGCGGGCTCTATTCAAGCACTCTCAGAACTCATATGGAATGGATTAGATGCTCGCTCCGACGTAATCGAAGTTGAGCTAGAGCGAAACGCCATGGACGGCTTAGAAGAACTGAGAGTAATCGACAAAGGAACCGGCATTTTCTATCCGCGTCTTGATTCTTTATTTGGTGATCTGGGGGACTCTTGGAAAAAGGATAAATCACGCGAAAATGGTCGCGCAATTCATGGCAAGAAGGGACAAGGGCGACTGAAAGCTTTTGCGTTGGGAAAGGAAGTGCTGTGGAGAAGCACTTATTTAGAAGTAGATAATACGAAAAAGACTTATACAATTCATGGACGAGACGGTGAGTTAAAGGCATCTGAGCCAATCATTGCCGACGAGGACAAAGCTGTTGGCACTGAGGTTATCGTCAGTTCAATAGTAAAGAGCCACGGAGCATTACTTAACCAAAATGCACCGTCTGAAATTGCAAAGATATTTGCGCCCTATCTTAGTCAGTATCACAATGTCAGCATCATTTATGATGGATTGACGATAGATCCATCTGAACATCAAATATGTACAAAAGATATACGATTAGATCCTATTCAGCTAAGTACTGGTAAGACAATTAGCGTATCTATATCAGTTATAGAATGGAATATAGAGACGAAACGTGAGATCCATCTCTGCGACGCAAATGGTGTCTCACTCCACGAGACAGATGGATTGGGTCGAATCAGAGCACCTGGTTTTAATTTTACTGCTTACATTAAATCGGACTACTTTATTGAACTCGATCAAGAAGGTAAGCTGTTGATAAAGGATATGCTCCCGGACGTAGCATTAGTGTTAGATAAATCGAAGCAGGCCGTTAACAAGTATTTTCGCCGCCGTCTGGCAGAACGTCAAAGTGGTATCGTAGAACGCTGGAAAAAAGAGGAAATTTATCCATTTGAAGAGAAGGAAAAAATCGACCCAATTGAAGAAGCAGAGCGTCAAGTATTCGACATTCTTGCCGTCAACGTAGAATCTTACTTACCCTCGTTTGACCACTCAGACAAAAAGACTAAGCAATTCACATTCAAACTCATTGCTCAAGCGCTGAAGCAAAATCCCGAGTCTGTCCAAGAGATCATCAGCGGTGTTCTCAACTTAAAAAAGGAGGACCAAGAAGACCTTGCGGAGCTGATGAAGCACACTTCTCTTACTTCAATCATAAGCACAGCAAAGACTGTTTCTAATCGACTTAATTTTTTGATTGGCTTGGAAAACCTGCTCTTCGATAAGGAGTCGAAAGATAAACTCTTGGAACGCGACCAGCTACATAAGATTCTTGAAAACGAAGCATGGATCTTCGACGAAGAGTTCGCTCTTTCCGGGAGCGAAAAACGTCTAGATGAAGTATTAAATATCCATTTGAAAAAGCTTGGAGAGCGTGCAGATCCTGTGCTTAGAGAAGGAGAAAAAGAAGGACGTGTTGACTTAATGTTGAGCCGTGTCATCCAGCCAAGACATGACGAACGGGACCACCTAGTTATTGAGCTGAAACGCCCAAAACAAAAAATTAACTCGGAAATTCTCAATCAGATTGAAAGCTATGCTCTCGCAGTGGCTGGAGACAAACGTTTCCAAACGGCAAAAACGAGATGGCGTTTCATTGCCATTTCTAACGAAATGGATGAGCATGCCCGAAGGAAAACTAGACAACGCCAACGTCCTAAAGGGCTGACGTTTGATGATGCTGAAATGAATATTGAAGTTTGGGCATTCGAATGGAACGAAATCATCGCCAATGCACGAGCGCGACTCCAGTTTATCAACCAAACACTGAACTTCGAAGCCAACAGGGAGACATCTAAAGCATATCTGAAGAAAGCCCATACAAAGTTCATACCCGAAATAAAAGAGGACTCGGAAGAGGCAGACGCTTAAAAGCAACAAAAACTCAAGTTTGAGCAAAGGCTAACTCTATATTATCAATTTGCCCATGTCAGAATCTCAACACACCGAATACAAGCAGACCTGGAGGGACGAGTATCTGAAATGGATCTCGGGCTTTGCGAATGCTGAAGGGGGTGTACTGGTGATTGGGCGCGATGATGCGGGCAAGGTTGTGGGCGTGAAAAACGCAAAGAAACTGATGGAAGATATTCCAAATAAAGTGCGGGATCTGCTCGGCATTTTAGTAGAGGTCAATTTATACAATGAGGACAAGCTGGAGTATCTGGAAATTGTGGTCGACCCCTACCCTTACCCGATCAGTCACAAAGGTAAATACTACCTGCGCAGTGGCAGCACCTTGCAGGAACTTAAGGGAGCTGCACTGGATCGTTTCATTCTGCGCAAGCAAGGCAAGCATTGGGATGGCGTGCCGGTGCCGATGTTGAACAGGAACGATTTGTCTTCGGCATGTTTCCAACTTTTCCGAGAAAAAGCGACACGGAGTAAACGTCTTGCTTCTGATATTTTGAAAGAGTCCGACGCAGTATTGTTGGATAAGCTTCGACTCGTCGAAGGAGACTATCTGAAACGCGCCGCAGCACTTCTTTTTCATCCTGACCCTGAACATTTTGTAACCGCTGCATTTGTTAAAATTGGCTACTTCAACAGCGACTCCGATCTTGCCTATCAGGATGAAATTCATGGTGATCTATTCACCCAAGTCGATAAAACCCTCGATCTTCTGCTCACAAAATATACGAAAGCGTTGATTAGCTATGAGGGTGCTCAGAGAGTCGAAACTTACTCCGTGCCTGAGGATGCGTTGAGAGAAGCAGTGACCAACGCCATTGTGCATAAAGATTACAGCCGAGGCGCTCCGATTCAAATCAGCGTGTATGCTGATAAACTCATGATCTGGAACCCGGGGCAGTTGCCTGAAGACTGGACCGTCGAGAACTTAATCAAAAAGCACTCTTCCCAGCCCTTCAACCCCGATATCGCCAACGTATTTTTTCGAGCGGGCATGATCGAATCCTGGGGGCGTGGGATTGAGCGGATTCTTGAGGCCTGCGATAAAGCAGGTGCACCGAAGCCTAAACTACGCTATGAGACAACTGGTCTGTGGCTTGAATTTCCAATCAAGCCAACAAGCGATGCTTTGTCGGGGGAAGAAACTACCCAAGAAACTACCCAAGAAACTACCCAAGAAAGAATACTCAGACTCATACAAAATCAGCCAACGATTACCCGAAAAGCACTCGCCCAAAAGCTTAAACTCAGTGATAGCGGCGTAAAATACCATCTCGATAAACTGAGGAATGCAGACATCATTCAACACGTCGGCTCGACAAAGGCAGGCCACTGGGAGGTTTTAAAGTGAACCATATCGGCAAACCAGAACGGGTGACGCAGAGGCGCATAATTCGACTCTTCACCGATGTGCTGGGCTATGACTATCTGGGCAACTGGCAGGAACGTACCGACAACTCCAACATCGAAGAATGCTATCTCAAACCCTGGCTGAGTCGGCAAGGTTACTCCAGCAGCCAAATCAGTCAGGCGATCACCAAGCTGAATCGCTTTGCGGATGATGGTGGACGCGATCTCTACTACATCAATCAGCAGGTCTATCAGGCACTACGCTATGGCATCAAAGTGCAGGAAGCCGCTGGAACCAAAAATAAGACGATTTCGCTGATTAACTGGCAGGAGCCGTCAAAGAACGATTTTGGGATTGCGGAAGAGGTCACCCTGATTAGCGGTGGACATGAACGGCGACCCGACTTGGTGCTGTACGTGAATGGGATTGCGGTTGGCGTGATCGAGCTAAAAGGCAGTCACATAAGTATCAGTGAGGGGATCGGTCAGCTACTCTCCAATCAGCGGAAGGAGTTTAATAAGTGGTTTTTCAGCACTGTTCAATTGGTCTTCGCGGGTAGCGATTCTGAAGGGCTGCAATATGGCACGACGGGAACGGCAGAAAAGTATTTCCTCAAGTGGAAAGAAGATGAGACTGACGATTCCGGCTACAAGCTGGATAAGTATTTAGCGAAAATGTGTTCGAAGGAGCGCTTGATTGAATTGATGCACGACTTCGTGCTCTTTGACGGAGGTATCAAGAAAGTCCCCCGGGTACATCAATATTTTGGAATCAAGGAAGCACAAAGGCACGTCGATCGCCGTGAGGGCGGCATCATCTGGCACACGCAGGGAAGCGGTAAAAGTATCGTCATGGTGTTCTTGGCGAAATGGATACTGGAAAACCGCCCGAAGGCGCGGGTCGTCATCGTAACGGATCGGGATGAACTCGATAAACAAATCGCAGGTGTACTCAAGCAAGCAGGTGCGGTGCCGGAAACCGATAAAGTCCGTGCGTCCAGCGGAAAGGATCTGATGCGAAAGCTCGGCAAGCCCAACCCTCGACTGATTTGCTCGCTGATCCATAAGTTCGGGCCCAAACGGGGAAAGGGACAGAAAGTGGATTTCGAAGCATTCATCCAAGAGCTTGAGGCAAGCTCCAGCAAAACAGTCGGTGAAGTGTATGTCTTTGTCGACGAATGTCACCGAACCCAAAGCGGTAAGCTGAATCAGGCAATGCGCGCAATTATGCCGAATGCTGTATTTATCGGATTCACCGGGACTCCCCTGCTCAAGAAAGACAAAAAGACCACTTTCGAAACTTTTGGCCGCTACATCCACACCTATAAGTTTAGCGAAGCGGTTGAAGACGAGGTGGTGCTCGATCTCGTTTACGAGGCACGCGACATCGATCAGCGCCTCGGAGCCGAGGATCGGATTGACGCTTGGTTCGAAGCAAAAACTCAGGGACTGAATGACTGGCAAAAAGACGAGCTGAAAAAGAAATGGGGTACGATGCGAAAAGTGCTTAGCTCGAAATCGCGGATTGAGCGTGTTGTGCAGGATGTGGTCTTTGATTTTAGCGCACGCCGTCGTTTGAAATCTGAACGCGGCAATGCAATTCTAGTCGCCAAAAATATTTACGAGGCATGCCGTTACTTCCGCTTATTTAATAGTAAAGAAACTGACCTGCGGGGCAAGTGTGCCCTGATTACCTCCTACAACCCTTATGCGGGTGATATCTCTCGCGAAGATACCGGAGCGGAAACCGACACGGAGAAAACTTTTATCTACGATACCTATGAGGTCATACTCAAGGACGTGCAGCCGCGTCCCAATAAAACCAGAACCGAAACTTACGAAGACGATGCCAAACAACAGTTCATCAAAGAGCCGGCTCAAATGAAGTTGCTGGTCGTGGTCGATAAACTTCTGACCGGCTTCGACGCTCCACCCTGCAGCTATCTGTATATTGATAAATCCATGCAGGACCATGGTCTCTTTCAGGCGATCTGTCGCACCAATCGACTGGACGGTGAGGATAAGCAGTTTGGACACATTATCGACTACATGGATCTGTTCAAAAGCGTCGAAAAGGCGATCGCTGTTTACTCTTCCGAACTGGATCACAGTGCTGACGGCACGGATCCAGAAGTGATTTTGAAAGATCGTCTAACAAAGGGACGCGAAAAACTGGAAGAAGCCATCGAACAACTGGCGATCCTCTGCGAACCCGTCGAACCGCCAAAGTCTGACCTGGAATATCAACGCTACTTCTGCGGCAATACAGAAATCCCGGAAGACCTTAAAGCACATGAGCCACAACGTGCCGCTCTCTACAAAGGCACCGCCAGTCTAGTGCGATCGTATGCTAACGTGGCCGATGAAATGACTGGTGCAAACTACAGCTCCAACGAAGCCACTAAAATCAAAGAAACGGTCGAAAACTATGTTCGGCTCCGAGAGATCATCCGTCTGGCAAGTGGCGAAACCCTCAACACAAAAGCTTACGAGGCGGATATGCGGCATCTAATTGATTGCTACATCGAAGCGGATAGCTCGCGTAAAATATCGAACCTCGATGACGTGACACTCCTCGAACTCATCGTTAAGTCCGGCATCGCTGACGCCATTGCCGCGAAGTTTGGGAATTTTAAAAGCCGTGAGTCGGTAGCCGAGGCCATTGAAAACAATGTGCGCAGTAAGATCATAAAAGAACATCTCAACGACCCGGCTTATTACGATCGAATGTCAACGCTGCTGGATGAAATCATTCGGGACCGAAAACAAAAAGCATTGGATTACGAAAAGTATCTCAAGCGCATTGCAGAACTAGCGAAGAATGTAGAGAAAGGTCACTCGGATGACACACCGACTGCTCTAAAAACAAGCGCTGCCCTGCGCGCCATCTATAACAACTTGGCAGTAGAAACAACGGGCAAAGCAGCCGAGGGTCAGACTGCCTACTCAGGTGATGAGAGACTGGCACTAGCACTAAAAATCGATAGCACAGTGCAAACTGTCAAACCCGACAACTTCAGGGGACATCAGGCAAAGGAAAGCAAAATCATGGAAGCCCTGATGCCGGTCTTGAACAACGACGCCAATGAAGTCAGACGAATCTTCGAAATCATCAAGGAACAAAAGGAGTATTGATGACGGAGCAGATCCAGCTAGGCGAAATTTCAGTCGATGTGCAGCGTAAGGAAATCAAAAATATCCACTTGAGCGTGCACCCGCCGACAGGTCGTGTCACGATCTCCGCACCCAATCACTACAAAACGGATGTGATTCGCGTCTTTGCGGTATCGAAGCTCGCCTGGATTAAAAACCATCAAAAAAAAATCCTCTCCCAAGACCGCGAAAATGCCCGTGAATATCTGGAAAGAGAAAGCCATTATCTATGGGGTAAACGTTATTTACTCAGTATAGAATATGTTGAGGCACCACCTAAAGTCGCTCTGACCCATCAAAAAATCATCCTACAAGTCAGACCAGATACACCTGCAAGTAAACGACAAGATGTTCTAGAAGATTGGTATCGTGAAACTCTCAAAACTGAGATGCCTGATCTCATCTCAAAATGGGAAAAGAGAATGAACGTACAGGTCGCTCGCTTCTATGTACAACGAATGAAAACCAAATGGGGCAGTTGCACTCCAGCTCGAAAGAGTATCCGCCTGAATACAGAACTGGTTAAAAAGCCCAAGCCATGCTTGGAGTATTTAGTCGTGCATGAAATGGCGCATTTAATCGAATCCACTCACAATGAACGCTTCATCGACTTGATGGATCATTTCATGCCGCAATGGCAATTTATACGTGATGTTTTGAACGACCTCCCCGTCCGCCACGAACACTGGAGATATTAACCACTAAATTTATTCATGGCTGAATTCTTTACAGTTTCCATTATTGTAACCTAAGAGACAGAAGCCTCAAAAAAGGGTCATGCCGCCAGGGGCTGTTGCCCAAATAGGCGTAAATTTACGGATCGCTTCAATAAACAAAATTCCTTGGGGAGGCCTCCAATCCTTCGAATAAAGTTCTGCAATAAGTCCAGAAAGGCTGCAGTTTACTGGAAAAGAAGCCAAATACTGCGTATGAGATGAGTCCAGCGGTCGCCACGCACCCGCACTTTGTCTGTGCAGGTTTTGGCTGAGCATACTTGATCAGTATCTTGATGTTTTGGATAGCTGCTATCAGATCATCTTGTATCTGCTGACGCCAGAGTTTTCGCCAGCGACTTCGTTTAAAATGATGATTGGTAGCGGCTTGTCCGAAGCTGCCTTCGATCAAAATCCTTCGCCGTCGGCGATCCGCTTTCGCTGCTGTCGATTTGGCCTGGACTCTTGCTTTGGTTACTAGTTCCTGACAGTCGTGACGCGTGACTGTGCGTCCGTATTTGGCACGTGTGCACTTATCCCTGGCCGGGGCACTGCGCGCAGACTCCCTTGCGTGCTTGGTACTCTGTGGACTTGCGGACAGGGTCGTGTCGTCGACGATAGAGCGTTTGACCTGCAGGGCAGATGTTCCCTCAGCTGAGCGTTTTTGACTTTCGGGCGTTTCTCAATCTGGCGATGCTAATGCGGGAGTCTTAACGGGCAGCCGAGGCAACACTCCGGAAATTTAGGAGTGTTCAGATGGAGGATTTGATGGAGTTAATTTTGTCACAAAAAAACCCTTCTATTTGTGACAAAATAGTCTAACTTTCACACATGCAATCGATTGATAATAAGCTTGTTTCAAGAATATATGGCAACCAGAGGGGTTGGTCATTTTCCAAGAACGACTTTTTAGACCTCGGTAGCGATGCGGCGATCCGGAAAGCACTCTCGCGATTGGAAACCAAAGGAGTCTGGGTTTAAATCTCACTCAAACTGATCCCGCCAGACCATGTCCTCAAAGCCATGCAGAAGGACTATGTAACCATGCAGGAAATGATTTTTGGACGTTGCCCGTATTTTGAAGCGATCCTAACCTCTCTAACCGAATTAGAAATAGAGATCAACGAACCCAAGGGTTCGAATGATGAAGTATGAATTATGAGTGATGAATTAAATATCTCCGGAAATGCGCCTGAACGTAACTCAGCATTCAGCCCTCAGCATTCATAACCCATAATTCCCACAAGCCATGCCCAACGAACTCATTTTCTACAAGACGCCGGATGGCGAGCAGCGGATCGAAGTCGTCTATCAGGATGAAAATTTCTGGATGTCACAAGGTGCGCTGGCGGAGCTTTTTGGAGTGAAGCGTCCAGCGATTACCAAGCATCTGGGAAACATTTTCAGCACGGGTGAACTTGTGGAGGAAGCGGTGAGTTCCATTTTGGAACATACCACTCAACACGGTGCCATTGAGGGGAAAACTCAAACGCAGAAAGTGAAATTCTACAATCTGGATGCCATCATCGCGGTGGGATATCGGGTCAATAGCTACCAAGCGACTCAGTTTCGTATCTGGGCGACGAAGACCTTGAAGGAATTTGTGATCAAGGGCTTCGTCATGGACGATGAGCGTCTCAAACAAGGTAAGCAATTTGGTCAGGATTACTTCGATGAACTGCTGGAGCGGATTCGTGAGATCCGGGCCAGTGAGCGCCGATTCTACCAGAAGATCACCGACATCTATGCGCTCTCCACCGACTATGACAGCAACGCCCCACTGACTCGCGAATTCTTCGCCACTGTGCAGAACAAGCTGCATTGGGCGATCACTGGTAAGACTGCTGCCGAAACGGTCCACGAGTTGGCCGATTCCAAGAAGCCTCACATGGGGCTAGCGACATGGAAAGGTGGCCCGAAAGGCAAAGTGTTGAAGTCGGATGTTCTGGTGGCCAAAAATTATCTCACCGAAGCCCACGTGAAGGAGCTGAATCGCATTGTCTCCGCCTACCTCGACTTGGCAGAGAATCGTGCCGAACGCCAGATCACCATGAACATGGCGGACTGGGTCGTGTTTTTGAACAATTTCCTGGAGCTATCGAGCTACCCGATTCTGGAAGACAAAGGCAAAGTGAGTGCTTTGGAAGCCAAGCTCAAAGCGGAAGCTGAGTATGCGCAATTCCGCCAACAACAAGATCGGGAATACGTTTCCGACTTCGACCGAGAAATCAAACGCCTTAGCGGATCTAAAGATCCGGATGATGAGTTATAAATGATGAGTGCTGAATGACTGCTATGCAGAATGATAAAGGATGAATTATGAGTGATGAATTAAATACCTCCGGAAATGCGTCTGAGCGTAACTCAGCATTCAGCCCTAAGCATTCATCATTCGCCAAAGGCGTCTCAGAGCCTTTAAAAAGGGTCGTGTCGTTATGTTTATAATAAGTTTTTGAAGTCCTCTTTTGCACCCTCCTCTGAGGCTTAAAAATTAGCTAGACCCTGTTGCTGCCTTCGAAATGCCTATATTTAACAGGCGGGTGATCCATTTATTAATCGCACTCGCATGCTTTTGATCATTGCTGCCTGCCTGACTTATTATAAACATAACGACATGATCCCCTTTTTTCCTTCTGACTCCCAGCGTCAACTATTTCAGGGTATTTATGGCTGTCCTCTAAAACCTATATCCGAGGTGCGGACACGCCATAACACGCGCAAGGGTTCATTCAACTAGACACGAGTACGAATTTAGTAGCAATTTGAGGGTCGCTTCAAATAGCTTGTGTGCTCCATGTATACACTCAGACCATACCAACAGGACGCGGTTGATCGCACCCTCAATTACTTCGGGAAGCGACGAAGCCCTGCGGTGATCGTTTTGCCTACGGGTGCTGGTAAGAGTTTGGTGATCGCTGAGTTGGCTAAGATAGCCAAAGGCCGCGTCCTGGTGCTCGCTCATGTTAAAGAGCTGGTAGAGCAAAACCATTTGAAGTATGAAAGCTATGGCTTGAAAGCGGGTATCTACTCCGCGGGATTGAATCAAAAGGATAGCGAGCAGAAGGTTATATTCGGCAGTATCCAGTCAGTCGCTAAGGCGAATGATGCCTTTTTTAATGATTTCACTTTACTCGTGATCGATGAATGTCACCGGGTCGGCCTAGAGCCGGACAGTCAATACGCGAAAGTTATCGAGCGACTCAAGCGGAACAATCCGCGTATTTGCATCCTGGGCCTGACAGCCACCCCCTATCGCTTAGGACTCGGCTGGATCTACAATTACGCTCTGCGCGGGGAGATGAAAACGCAGGAGCTGCGATTCTTTAAGCACTGTATCTACGATCTGCCACTTGAGTATATGATCAGGAATCAATACCTGACGCCGCCTGTAAAGGTAGATATTCCGGTTACCTCTTATGACTTTTCCGAGCTGACCGAAGCAGGAAACACTTACACGATGGCTCAAGTGCAGGAGCTGCTCAACAGGCAAAAAAGACTCACGCCCCTGATCATCAAAAACATCATTGATATTACGGATAGCGACCAGAGGCAGGGTGTGATGATTTTCAGCTCCACGGTGAAACATGCGAAGGAGATCATGAAAAACCTTCCGATGGGGCAAGCCAGGCTGGTGCTCGGAGACACCGAGCTTAGTGAGCGCGATCAGATCATTCATGATTTTAAGCAGAAAGCGTTTAAGTATTTAGTGAACGTATCCGTTTTGACGACCGGTTTCGACGCAGCGCATGTCGATGTGATCGCGATCCTACGGCCAACGGAATCGATTAGTTTGTATCAGCAAATCATCGGCCGCGGTTTGCGTTTGGATACCAATAAAAAGGATTGCCTTGTGTTGGATTACACCGGGATGGGGCATAGCATTTTCAGCCCGGAGATTGGCGACAGGAGGCCCGCACCCGAATCGGTCGCAGTGCAAGTGCCCTGCCCCGAGTGTGGCTTTGTGAATGACTATTGGGGTATCGTCGACGAGGACGGAACTGTGCTTGAGCACTTCGGGCGAAAGTGTCGTGGGGGGCAGACAAATCCGCATACCTACGAATTTACGCCTTGTGGCTATCGTTTTCGCTTTAAGATATGCAACCAATGCTCGGCTGAAAATGATATCACTGCTCGTGATTGTAGTCGCTGCGGAAGTGTGCTGATCGATCCTGACACAAAGCTCAAACAGGCAAGACTCTCTAAAGACGCCCATGTGCTCACTCCGGATTCGATTGAGATGCTTGAGCGCGTTGACAAAAACGGGACGCCTTACCTCCAGGTAAAGTATTACGATTACGACGCAAACTCCCTGGCTGAAATGCACTATCTCAACAATCAAACGAGCCGTAAAAAATTTAATATCAACTTCTTACGGTCCCACATGAGAAAGCCTGAATTCAAGCTCAACATCAGCTCGGTGAGCGAAGTCATACAAATGCAATCACAACTCCGTATGCCTTCATTTGTGATCGCTCGCAAGCAGGGAAAGTTTTGGAAGATTACTGAAAAAATATTTAGCGAGGAACTGTGACCTTACTTCTAAACTACAGGAGCGGGTCAGACGGAGACTTTAAATAGTTCTAAACCTCTTGGTGGTTCATCCTAGATTCGTGTTATGCAATCGGGGTTTCCAGATACTCGCTCGAACACATTTCTATTGCAGTCCAGGTTGGGCAACCGGCCGCTCGACCTAGACCTTTTTGATCATTTTTGATCAGTGGTCCGATTCAAGTGGGTGTCGAAATTTTAGGTCTGGATAGCGCCTGAATCCACGATCCAGTGAAATCCACTCGCAGCCATATTCAAGGGCTAGTGCTGCATGATAAGCGTCGGGAACGAGGTTGCCCTTAGCATCCGCTTTGCGACAGAGTTTGATAAATATTGACCAGTGGTTTTCACCGGGAGCCAATATGTGTGTATTTGGCCTTGAGCGGAAGTCCTCAATAAACTCTATGGCTGCATCTAGTGGTGTTGGCTCCTTGAACACTTTCGGGTGAGTGATGATCCGTAGAGTACCACTTAGGACTAGTTCGGATACAGCAATGCTCACAGGTTGGCTTAACGATTGAACGAGCCATTTGGAAATGGCTGTATGCTGATCGGCATCCTTACGATGTGCTTGAACCAGAATATTGACGTCAATGAGTTGCATTAGCCGTCCATAGCTTCCAGAACAGAAGCATTGTTGTTCAGATCAATACCGGATTGAACACCTGAGCCTTTAAATGTCTTCAGTGGGCGGGCTATTATTGTTGTGCCACTTTTCTTTTGAGTTACCAAACTCAAACGTAACGCTTCATCGACGATTTCACCCAGAGAACAGTTGCGCTCAATGGAGCATATCTTGGCTTTTTTCAGAAGAGTGTCGTTAATATTTAATGTAGTCCTCATGCATCAAAACATCGTGCAAATGCATCAAGATGTCAAGCGCTGCGAGAGCGTGTAATTGCGATTGACAAATAATTGTGCTGGTTGTGAACAAAGCATATCAAGCTATAAAACTTGTAGCCTGTCACTGGAAATCATGAAACATTGGACTTCGAGAGACTCCCTTCTGAGATAGACTCTCACTATAAACTTAACGATATGTTCCCCTTTTTGAACCAAGTTGTTGTCGACCAGCTTCTGGCTCCTGACCTGTGTTCTCTGACTTCTGAATTTAGGTTCATGTTCGCCGCCGCTTTTTCTGGCTATACCGCTCACCCTTGGACTTTAGCTCGCGGCGATTGCGGCGACTCACAGTCAGTTCACGCTTCTTCTTGCGCTTAGTCAGCTTTTCCAACTCAAAATCCAGCTTCAGGTAGTTGATGAAGCGCTCCCGACTCAACGTGCCCGCTTCGATCGCTGCGTGCACCGCGCAGCCCTGGTCCGTGCCATGCTTGCAGTCGTTAAACTTACAACGCCTTGCCACCTCATCAAAATCCTTAAAACTCTCCTTCAGGGTCTTTGCATCAGTCCACATCTGCACTTCGCGGATACCCGGATTATCAATTAACATGCCACCTCGCTTGAGCGCCAATAGCTCTCGCGCCGTCGTCGTATGTATGCCCTTCCCTGTCACGCCATTCACATCGCCCGTCCACAGCCAGTCTTCGCCGATCAGTTGATTGATGATCGAAGACTTGCCCACCCCACTCGAACCGATCAACGCCACCGTCTGCCCTGGCTTCAAAAAGGCTCGCAGCACCTCCACCCCAGAGTCATCGATTGCAGAAGTCGCATAGACCTCCACCTCTGGGCTTAAAGCCTGAATCGCTTCGATCGCTGCTTGGTTGACGGTATCCTCATGCATATCCGCTTTATTCAGCAAGACCACCGGCCATGCGCCACTGCGCTGCATGACCGCAAAATAGCGCTCCATCCGGCGAAGGTTCAAGTCTTGCCCCGCATCGGTCACGACAAAGACCACATCGACATTCGCAGCGATCACCTGCTCTTCCGTGCTCTTACCCGGTGCTTTGCGAGAGAGGCAAGTCTGCCGCTCCAGGCGCGTCCGAATCACGGCTTCATATTCATCACTCTCCTCGCCAAATTCCAGTCCGACCCAATCCCCGACCGAAGGCAATTCCGCATCCGTCTGCGCCGCATGATAGACTGCCCCCGTTAAACATACTTCCAATTCAGTGCCGTCACCGAGAATCGCCACATAGGAAATCTTGTTATCCCGAATCAGACGCGCCGGCTGCCAGCCCTTACTGTAGCCCTCCGAAAACTCCGCCTCAAAACGAGCATTCCAACCGAGATCTTCTAATGTCATGACCGGAAACATAGTGGTTCATCCACACGCGGCAAGCGCGCGATAGAGCGGTTAAACTCTGGAACACAATGCTCTTTCCTTTTACAGGAGGAGCGGTCGACTTACCCGACCGAGCGGGTCTTTTTTCAATCAGCCTCACTTCTTCCCATAAGCCGCCTGCTCTTCGGCGCATTCTAAAACTTGCTCGGGATATTTCGTCGCGACACGCATCAAGACCTTCGCACTGGGCGGCGGCTGACGCCTTCCCTGCTCCCAACCGCGAACCGTTCCGACTGGAGTATCGAGTAACTTCGCAAACGCCTCCTGCGTGAGCCCGAGTTTGATTCGCGCATGCGCTACTTCATTCTCGGGATTCACCACTCGCACACGTGCCGGAGTAGCGTCACCCGCCTCAATCGCCTTCATTTGGCGAATCGAATCTTTAAGTTCATTAAATAGTTCTGTGTCCATGGCAAGTAAGCTTACTCAATCTAGTTGGCTTGCTATTCAATATTGAAAGTTCAGCGTTGGATGTTCGACGTTGGTATGATCCGAAGACATCGGTAACAGATCTTCTAAGGACATCGGTAACACTTTTAATTGGCATTTAAAAACCTATAAAAGGGTCGTGTCGTTATGTTTATAATAAGTTTTTGAAGTCCTCTTTTGCACCCTCCTCTGAGGCTTAAAAATTAGCTAGACCCTTTTGCTTCCTGCGAAATGCCTATATTTAACAGGCAGGTGATCTATTTATTAGATAACGTAGGTTATTTTTCGCACATTTGAATTGAGTGTGCTCAGAAAGGTTCAAAAAAGAACCTAAATCATGAGTAAAAATGACAACATCATTCGTCTGGATGAAGCACAACTGCGTGAACATCTGGATCGGAAAATAACGGAAAGTGTCGAAGAGACACTCAATGGCCTGCTGGATGCAGAGGCGGATCGCCTTTGTCGAGCCGGTCGTTACGAACGATCTGCCGATCGGGTGGACACACGTGCCGGACACTACGAACGCAAACTCCATACCAAGGCAGGTGAAGTCAATCTGAAGGTACCCAAGCTGCGCAGTCTGCCTTTCGAAACACAGATCATTGAACGCTATCGCCGCAAGGAAAGCAGCGTTGAAGAAGCATTAATGGAGATGTACCTGGCTGGTGTAAGCGTACGCCGCGTCGAAGATATTACCCAGGCATTGTGGGGTGTAAAAGTCAGTCCTTCGACGGTGAGTGATCTCAATCAGAAGATTTACGGACAGATCGAAGAATGGCGCATGAAACCCATTGAAGGTACTCATCCTTACGTCTACCTGGATGGGCTGTGGTTAAAACGCTCCTGGGGCGGTGAAGTCAAAAACGTCAGCGTCCTTGTCGCTGTTGGTGTCAATGAAGATGGCTACCGCGAGATTCTTGGAGTGGCCGAAGGGATCAAGGAGGACAAAGCAAGTTGGCAAAGCTTCCTGCGTTATCTCAAAGAACGAGGCCTGAGCAGTCCGCGACTGGTAATCAGCGATAAGTGTCTAGGTCTGGTTGAAGCTCTGGGTGGATTTTATCCGGATGCGTCCTGGCAACGCTGCACGGTGCACTTTTACCGGAATGCGTGGACGGCAGTGCCTTCAGGTAAAGTCAAAGAAGTTGCTGCCATGCTCAAGGCGATCCATGCTCAGGAAGATATTCAAGCAGCCCGCAGTAAGGCAGCCGATATTGTCACAAAGCTCAAAACAATGAAGCTGGCTGGTGCGGCCCGGATAGTCGAAGAAGGCATTGAGGAAACCTTACACTATATGAACTTCCCAATGGAACATTGGCGCAATCTACGAACGAACAACCCGCTGGAGCGTCTGATCCGGGAAGTACGTCGCCGCACCCGTGTAGTCGGCTCCTTTCCGGACGGCAATAGTGCACTGATGCTGGTGGCTGCTCGCTTGCGCTATGTGGCTGGCACCAAATGGGGCCTGAGGCGTTATTTGGATATGAACCGACTCAAAGAACTCGATCATCGAAACAAACACTCTAAAGAACAAACCGCTTAACCCTTGCTCTGACTCCAGTCGGGCTACGCCCTCCCTACGCCAGAGCAAATCCACCGAAAACCATAAACAACAATAACAAAACCTTCCTGAGCTACCTAAAACAAAAGTGCGAAACTTTCTGGACACTACCAAATCTGGAAATGCCTGCGCCTGACCGTCTGGTACGTCGAAGCCCAGCGCATGATTCCGCTACTGAGGCTTTTGAAAAGGGTCGTTTCGTTAAGTTTATAGACAATAGAATTAAGGACACCTTAATCATCTCTTTTGTATCTATCAGATGGAGTGCAAATAGCGTAAATACTATAACAATAACACACGGCCCCTTTTTAAGCTTCTGCCAAACCTATGCACTTTCAGTGCATAATAGCCGAGTCAATTTCCGAAAAAAATAATCAGCCATAATGATTTTAGCCTTGAGATATTGACAAATTAATTTACCAAATTCTGACCTAAAATATTAAAAGATTAACTTGTTGCTATGGGAAATATAAATTCTTCAGGAAATGAGCCTTCAAAAACAATGTATTTTTGTTTCATAAGGCATGAAAATTGGGCTAAGTTTGTTGACGAGCCAAAAAACTATACCATTCCATCAACGGAGTTTGAATTTGGGATGAACTATCCGAGGTATTTCTTCGAAAAGAAATTTGCAAATAACGCAACATTGATGGCAATACTGCAGGAACCTGTATCTAGTGTATGGGATAAACAAGCGAAAGTTCGTTTAAAAGAACATATAGCCTTTCTGGATGAGGAAGTTGAGGATCGATTTATGGCAACTACTGGGGTTTCTGGTGTAGTCAGTGAGTCCACTCAAGAAGAAATCAAAGAATTTGTGGCTAATTCAATAAATGAGCAGATGGACTACATCGCTTTAATCATGGAAAGAGCTGTTACAGAAGAATGGAATAAAGTCAAAAAACAAAATAAAATAGGCAATACGTACAAGATTGTTACTTCACTCAAAGCAACTGCAAAAGTTGCAAGCGTTTCCCTGAGTGTTGCCTCTCTAATTCTATCTGGTGGAGCAAATATTATTGCTTACGTTTCCATAGCCAGGAACATCTCATCTACAATAGATATGATAAAGTCAGGTACTACTAAAATTGAGAAAATCGGTACAGAGATAGAAGAAGGTATAAAAAATATGAAGGAGGCTATGGACACAAAAAAGGTAAGTTATGCAGCCGAAGTGTTAGCGGATATGACTCTTTCCGCCCTCCTTGGTGCAGACTATTTTGACACCCAGAATACACTCAGGAAGAAAATTTACAACTATAGGTCTCGAATCGCACTGTTACGACAAAAGCATATATCACTTGGCAAAGATATTAATAAAACCATACAGTCGATAGAAAAGATACCTGAAGAAAGTGACCTCAAATCAAAAGTAGCAGGCCTCGAAGCAGCGCTACAAGAGCTTTTGAAAAAGACTTCTGATATGGGTGCAAGATTCAAGAAGAATGAAGAAAATATCATTACTCTCAGTGAAGATTTTAAAGCAGCAACATCTGCTAAAGCTGCAGTTGCTATAAGAATCATGGATACTGCTGCAAAAGTGGCCTTTATCGCTGGCAAGGTAGTGACTGGTGAGGCATTAACCGATGCACCATCCGGAGGCGCTGCCTTGGGAGCTAAGATTGAGGAATGGATTACAGAAGTAACCTAATTTTGATTAGGCTTATAGGCTTTTGAAAAGAGTCATGTCGTTAAGTTTATAGACAATAGAATTAAGGACACCTTAATCATCTCTTTTGTATTTTGTATCTATCAGATGGAGTGCAAATAGCGTAAATACTATGTAAGCGTCATGCGAAGCACCGTGAATCTTTTCTTTTTTGTGCAGCCATAGATGTCATAGGATGATCGTCTATGACATCTACGAACACTGAAGAAACACTGATCCTAAAAACTGACGCGCTGAGGCGTGTGCGTATGCCGGCCGATCGTCGTGAGGCAATCCTTGACGCCTTTGAGCAAAGCGGCATGAGCGGGCAGGCTTTTGCCAGACATGTGGGAGTCAAATACCCGACCTTTGCGACATGGGTGCAAAAACGCAGACGTAAGCGTGGCGAGTATCCTCGCAAGAATCTTCTCGGAGCGGTTTCATCGGAGATTACTTTTGTGGAGGCGCAGATACAGACGCCTTCGGAGCCAGCTTTGAAGGTTGGGCTCGAAGTTCAAACCACAGAGGGTGTCAAATTGATGATTCGTTCGCAGCACGAGATTGAACTGGCTGTAGAGTTGATCCATTCTCTGAACAAGCCACAGTCATGTTGAGTTTCAGCGGCAGTCTGCGGGTGTTCGTCGCACTGGAGCCTTGTGATATGCGCAAGGGCTTCAATGGTCTTGAGGCTTTGGTCGCTGATCGTCTCAAGGAGTGTGTCAAAGACGGTGCATTGTTTTTGTTCACCAACAAACGGCGCAACCGCCTGAAGGTGTTGTACTGGGACGGCTCGGGATTGTGGGTACTTTGCAAACGTCTGGAGAAAGGCCGGTTTAGCTGGCCAAAGTCCACGGATCCCTCTGCGGTCAAACTGAAACTGCGCCCGGAAGCCTTCACTTTGTTATGCGATGGCGTGCAAATGCAGAGGGCAGAGTTTTTGCCCTGGTACGAGCGGGAAAACTAGGCTTTTGTGCTTTACTTTCAGAGCGGTTTTCGCCATATCATTAGCCCATGACCGAACGTGAAACGATGCTGGAAGCCGAGTTGAAAGCTTCGCGTCTGGAGGTCAAATTGCTCAAGGGAAAAGTCGATGCGCTGGTGCGGATGCTTTACGGCACAAAGAGTGAGAAGTTCGATCCCAATCAGTTAAAATTTCTGGAAGGCTTTGAGTCAAAAAAAGAGGAAGCCCCCACTTCCGATGAAGCGGGGGCGAAGCTTCCCAAATCAGGAACACCTCGTAGCCAGCCCAGGGGACCCCGGATACCGGAGAACCTACCGGTGTATGAGGAAGTGCTCGATCCTGAAGAAGTAAAAACCGCTCCTGAGCAGTACCGCAAAATCGGAGAAGAAGTCAGTGAACAACTGGACTATCGCCCGGCACAGTTTTTGAAACGTCGTCTGATCCGCCGCAAATACGCCCGTATTGACAACGCCTATGCACCCCCGGTGATTGCGCCGCTGCCGACCGGTTTACAGGAAAAGTGTTTGGCAACGCCGG
>CAWUII010000007.1:0-51344 GCA_963922575.1 uncultured Opitutia bacterium | reverse complement strand
ATCGTGTGAGTGTGGAACGCATTGGTTCGACTGTCTTCTACAAACACAATGATGTGATCTTCTACACCAGTGACCTGGCTTCAGAAAATGAAAGCCTCTTCGTCGACGTATCTCTGTACTCATCAGGAGCGACTCTTTCCAATCCTTTGATTTCCGGTGGTTCATGACAGTAGATTTGAGCTCTGTTCTGGGTAAACATTATCAAATTAAAATGTTAATTAAGCTTATCTTTTACTTTCTTTTTTAGCAGTATTTCCAACAAAATTCCCTAGCCAATCAAAGCTTATATTTCTGTAATAGCACTAAATTTGTGTTATAAAAAATATCCGTATCATGAAAAATATATTAATTTTAACTAAGTTAATTTTTTTAATAAACTGCTCTTTGCTTGCGCTTGATGAAAAATGGCAAATAGCCTTGGATGCTGAATTCCCTCGTTTCCCTGTAACTGTAAGCTCAGCATGTGTGGGTATCGACGGAAGTGCTTTGTTGTATGATCAAGTGGCTGACACACTCTTCTGGTTAGATAGCAATGGTACTTTACAGGAAGAAATTATTAATGTCGCGGGAAACACAAATTCGTCTTTGGGCGATTCAGTGATTGTGAGTGAGTCGTTTTTATTGGTTCCGATAAAAAACGGTAGCGGAAATGACTTCACTAAAGTGTATCAGAATACGGAGTCCGGTTATTCAGAAGAAACCGTTACTGGAAGTCACTCGCATAATACAGCTAGCGCTTTGAACAGTGCATACTATCTTTCATATGACGATAGTAGTACTCAACTAACAGTATATGTGTTACCCGATTTTGGTCAGAGTAGCCCTAGCCTTGGCGTATCCATGGTGCCTGCCAATGCAATTGTCATCCCTGCTTCGTTTGAGGGAGATGTGAACGTGCAGTTGCAGTCGAGCCTTGATTTAGTGGAGTGGACGAATGCAGATTCCGGCTATTTCAGTATATCCAATGGCTCTCCTAGATTTTTTAGGGTCAAAGCAGAGTTAAAGTAGTATTTGCACACATAAGGCATGATTCTATATGAGCAATAAATATGATGGAGGTCGATTCATTGGACGCGCTATTCCTTTTTTTAGACATCCAGTCTAATGGTGAAGCTGTGAATATAATTTACTAAATCAAAACAAGAAATTTCAAAATATGACTTGACTGAATCATCTCTTAATCCTTACCTGAAAACTAGTTTTACGTTTCCTGTTGCTCAAATTTTACTTTTATTGGTTCCTTAAACTTGGAAAGAGACCAATTAATCAAAAAATGAAAAAACCAAGCCAAATAAATAAAAAAAAAATGAAAAAAATGAAAAAAATGAAAAACAAAAAAGCCGGATTTATAGTATCCGTGGAGTTATTGCTTATCACTACTATTTTGGTGATTGGCTTAATCGTAGGGTTGGTTCCTGTTAGAAATGCAGTTATTGCAGAACTTTCAGATACAGCAGCAGCAATTGATGCAATTGAGCATAGTTATTCTTATGAAGGCGTTGCTCTTGCAGGGCAGTCTGCTGCTGCCGTAGGAGGTTCAGCATTTGACGATACTGTTAATGATACACAATTTTCGACTGCTGTTGTTGCACCTTCAACTCTCCTTGTTCCAGACCCAGTAGCTCTGTAAAGGATAAAAGTTTTTTGCCACGTGCAAGAAGCACTAAATTTTGTGTAAGGAACTATAACAATTTAGGTTATACCGCAATTTTCAAAAGCCTGAGTGTTTATTTACTTTTGGGGTGAATTCACTCAGGTTTTTTTGTCTTCAAGTCAAAGAACACTTAATCTCAAAGTAACTTAGGGTTTCCATCTCTAGAGTTTTTTGCTGAAATGTCGGAAGTAAATAAATAAATGAAAGTAAAGTTATTACGGATCTTCCTTGTTATTATAATTGCAGCAGTTTTTATCGTTTTGGCGTATCGACAAAGCCAACGATGGGAAGTCGGATCGACCCCTGTTCTAGTTGTTAGCAAACAAGTTTTATTTCAGGGAGCACCTATCAACGTCGGTGATATCCGACTCAAAAAAGTGTTGAATGACCGGATCCCCCCAAATGCCCTTACAAATATAAATCAGGCCCTCAATCGAAAGCTTGCAATTGAAAAGCAGCGAGGAGCCGTACTTTCAGTTCAGGATTTACAGCCGACATCCGGAAGATCGGCGGCTAATGTAATTAAGATGAATGCATTGATTCCGGAAGGGCGTCTTTTAGCTTCGCTCAGAGTTAAGAGAGATTCGGTGGCGGTTCAAAGTCTGGAGCGTGGTGATCGCTTTGACATTATTGCAATGGATAGCGAGGGAAAGCCGAATGTTATCGCCAGGGATGCTTTCTACGTAGGAAACCTGTCTGGAGGAACGAGGGTAAAAAAATCGTCTGAGTCCCGGAAAATCATGGGACAGGAAATTCCGCCGCCGCCCGGACTATCTGAGTCAGCTTCTGCAGATGTCGTGCTCAAATTGGCGCTCTTGCCAAGGGATGTGCTCCCGGTGGCCTCTGCAAACGGTAGTAATGCACGCATTTCTTTGATTCAGCATGGCAAAAAAGAACAGGAAAGCGGAAAAGCCCTGAGCATCGATTTACCCAAAAAAGTTGAAGCACCGCAAATATCCATAGTGCCGATTAACCCTCTGACAGAATTGAAAAAGGATCTGTTTCGTATCGATCCCAGGATCCGGGTCGAACGCATCCATGTAAACAATGAAACTGCAGGCACCAAAGAAGCATACATTCTGACTGGCTCGGTCAGGAATATGCAACGTCTCGAGAAGG
Source organism: uncultured Opitutia bacterium (assembly GCA_963922575.1). Taxonomy (GTDB): domain Bacteria; phylum Verrucomicrobiota; class Verrucomicrobiia; order Opitutales; family Coraliomargaritaceae; genus Lentimonas. The sequence continues at coordinate 48,571 of CAWUII010000007.1, read as the reverse complement.
CCATGCTACTAACCGAATTGTTTTTAGGTGAGCCAAGCTCCGCAATCAAACCAATTCGGGATGCAGCGGGCATTCAGGCTTTGTCATCCAATTTTCGTGGAGGTGGAAACAGAGGAGGAGGTAGTAGTAACAGCAAAATTAAGCCTCAGGCACAGAGTATCGGAGCTTTTCTGGCTCGTGGTCTAATTTTGACAAATGCGACCGGACGGGTTATCTCGTTTCTCGAAGTCGATGAGTTGCATCAAATCCTAGTCTCCATCCGAGTATTGGAAATCGATCGCAGTAAAGCGGACAAGAAGGGGATCGCCTATCGTGTCGACGGTGAGAATTTCTCGATCGGGCAGCATTTGTTTCAGGAGGCGTTGCCAAACAATTTGGGGAGTCTTGCAAACATCACCAATGTAGGTAATCTAGCCGGAAGTTTCGTGGACTCTTCGAGTGCAGTATTTGCTGCAATCGAATTTCTGGAGGAAAATGGGGTCGCTCGTTCGGTTGCAGAGCCAAACATCCTGACGCTTTCCGGAGAAGTGGCCTCGGTTCTGGTCGGCGGGTCTGTCCCGATTCCTTCAACTTCGCTACGTGATACGGATGTATTTAACTCCTTTGACTTTCAGGAATTTGGAGTGGAGTTAAATATTCGTCCGACGCTGGACGAAGACGACATCGTCACCCTGGAAGTCGCCCCTAGAATCGTCAATGTCGACAATGATATTTCGGTGAATGGAGTCCCCGGCTTTGAAGCACAAGAGGTACGAACCATCGCCCGGGTCCGGCAGAGCGAGAGTCTGCTCCTGGGAGGGCTGTTAAGCTACAAGGAAACCAAAGATGGTCGGAAAATTCCCTTCTTTGGTGACATTCCTATACTTGGAAACCTATTTCGCTGGACGGGGCGTAGTTTTGAGGAAAAGGAGTTACTCTTTCTAATTACCCCGGTTCTAAATACAGATAGCATCGAAGGACTCTCTCAGGAGGTCGAGTTGCCCGGATTGGAATTTCGTGATGCGAAACTGGGTGAGGCGCCACCGCCTTACAGCATCAACGACGAGGGCCTGCCACTGTCTTGGGAAGAACATTTCGATCAAGGATACTTGCGACAATTGAAGCATGGACAAGCCACGCCTTTGCAGAAACAAGGCGTGCCTGTTTACAGAGGTGTTTCCGATCAAATGAAGAGAGACGAAGCAGCTCGGCTAATCTGGAGAGATGAGGCAATAATTACTGAACCAACGCCTGCAGTGCCGCTGTGGGATCAACCTTACAGCCCGAATTATTATTGGCAGCGAGAAACACGGCCTAAAAACAGATATGATTCTTACTAAAAGGTTTCCGTGTCAGGCTAATTGACTGAGCACGCAGATATGTTGATGGAATACAGTTCACAGGCTAATTTAAAGGGAGAGGGAGAAGAGCTCCAGACAAGCTCCTATGCACTCTTACAGCGTCTCCTGAGGATGATGGCCTTTGACGATAAGGAAAAGTTCGATGGCGCACAAATACCGGAAGCACAGCTTCGCAATATGTTCGATCGCAACATAAAAAAGTTGGATGCCAAAATGGTTCCCGAGGACAAGGAAACTATCTTTCAGGCACTCGTTGCGGAACTCTATGGATACGGTCCTTTGCAGTCTCTGTTTGAAGACCCGGAAGTATCCGATATTTTGGTAAATGGCCCGGAGGATGTCTGGATTGACCGTAATGGACAGATGCACAGAACAGATATCCGATTTGAAAATGAAGCACATCTCATGCGCGTCTTAATGCGCATGGTAGTCAATCGGGGAAAGCAGCTCAATGAGCTTTGTCCCTATGTAGATTTACAACTGGAAGATGGTAGTCGTCTGCATGCATTGATTCCGCCGGTAGTCGCCCATCCGACGATAGCTTTTCGTCGCTGTTTTAAGGAACTGTTTCCCCTCGAGTTGCTTTGTACAAATGGTTCTATTCCGCGTGAGATAGCCACTTATCTTATCGAAGCAGTTCAATCAGGCGTTAACATTCTCATCTCGGGAGGAGCCTCTGCCGGCAAAACGACTCTGTTAAATGCGTTGGCCGCACACATACCCAAAGAAGAGCGTGTGGTAACCATTGAGCAAACCAAAGAATTACGGATCGATCATTCGCATGTAGTTTCTCTGGAGGGACAAAGTTCTAATAGCGAAGGTGTTGGGGAGATTTCCCTGCAATCATTGCTGCGAAGCGCCCTTAGGCTTCGCGCAGATCGTATTATTGTGGGAGAAGTGCGGGGACTCGAAGTCTTTGAGATGATCCAATCCATGAATGTCGGGCATCGTGGCAGTCTGGCGACCATCCATGCAAACAGCCCCAAAGATGCGTTACGACGTCTGGAAATGCTGACCCTGATGAGCGGCGCTCAAATCTCAAGTGAAGTCGCCCGCGAATTTGTTTATTCCGGAATCGACCTTGTTGTACAAGTCAAGCGCAGCCTAAATGGAAGCCGAAGGCTGACACATGTTTTCGAAATTCATGAAGGTGCACAGGGTAGGGAACTGCGAGAAGTCTATCAATTGGAGGACGTTTCAAAAACCCATTCGGAGAAAGACAATCCCGAATCCGAGAACAATTTTCCCGAAAACGAAACGGCAACACTATGATCTTTTCACTTATTGATTGGATTTTTCTAGCACTTGGGATCGTCGCGCTCCTTGGAGTGTTTTTGATCAGTTTTCGTTATATTGGACCCCAGGCTTCTGAGGTAGAGGAAAGTGCAAAAAAAATGAGTGAAGCGCCTCAGGCTCAAGACGTCGAATCTGAAAATTTTAAGGATTATTTAAATGCTAAGGCCAATTTTGGAATAGGCCAGCATTCGGTCAGCGATATTTTTGGGGTGTTTTCCCGGCTGCCAATTTCTATGGGTCTACCGTTTGGAGGGTTCCTTTTTGCTTGCATAATCGCAGGGCTGTCCGTCGCGCTTACATTTTTGATCACGAATATTCTACAGTCGAATTTCATTTTTTTTCTGCTGATCTTTGCAGTCATTTTTTATGGGTTGTACGAATTCTCTACATGGGTTGCTCATATTCGTGCCCGACGCTTTGAAGAGCAGTTAGAGCAGGCAATCGGCATTATTATTGGAGGCCTTCAAGGTGGTTTGAATATCCAGGAAGCAATGGGGCTCGTATCCGAGCACACTAAAGGGTCAATCAATAAGGAGTTTACTGAGGTGCGCCGAAAGCTCAGCCTGGGGATGTCCATTGGACTATCGCTTTCACGTATGGTGGAGCGTTACTATTCCGAAGGCGTTTACTTGTTTGTTTGTGCAATCTCTGCGAAGTGGATGGGGTCGAATGATACCATTCGTGTATTCTCTTCAGTTCGAAGATTGCTGCAGGATCGTCGCAAGCATGCGATGCGTTTGCAAAGTCAATTATCAGGGTCACGGTTAGGTGCATTTTTCGTTGCGCTGATGCCCTACGTAATGCTGACCTACTTGTATTTTTCCCAACGAGGTTGGGTCACCCGTCTACTGGAGGAGCCTATGGGGCGCAATTTGTTTGTGTCAGCAATTGCAGTGCAGTTGGTAGGGCTTTATTGGGTACAGCGTCAGTTAAAAATACAGCTTTAGCTTTGAGATGGATATTTTACTATTTTTAGCAGCGATAACATTAATACTATTGCTTTTCTTGCCAGGTTCTCCTCTCAGGACGGCTCCAAAGCATTCTTCTGCAGAAGCTTATGTAGACGGTCTAAAAGAAGAGATGGAGTCCGGTTATTTAAGTCGGCTGGCAGAAGGTGCAGGTTTTTCAACAACGGAACTGAGGCCCTGGTACTGGACCTATAAAGTTATATTTACCGCAGGGGCTGGAGCGTTGACGCTGCCTCAGGTCGCAATCGTCTGGGTACTTTTTTTTATGTGTATCGGTCTGTTTATTCCCGATTTATTTTTGCTTTGGCTGGGGAGGAAACGCAAATTGGCTATTTTAAATGGACTCGGGTTTTATCTGGATCTGGTTATTTCCTATCTATTCTCAGGATTGCCCATAAGGCGTGCTTTCATTGAAGCACGCGAAGTGTATGCCCCGCGTCACCCTTTGGTTGAAGAAATTTCGAAAGTAGCGCATGAATGGCAAATGGGTGAAGAGTCTGGACATGCATTTTCAAAATTAGCGACCCGTACCAAAATTGTAGAATTCGAGTATATTGCTGTCGCACTTAATCTTAGTTCAAGGCAAGGCATACCAGTGAATGATACACTCATGGCGCAATCTCAATTGATCCGCGAAAAACGAAGCCAGGCAGCCGAAAAAAAAATACAGAAAGCCATGCTAAAAATGACCTTGGCTGTTATGCTTGCCGGGATACCTCTTTTTTATGTCATATTGTTATACCCTTTACTGAGTGAATTAAATTTTGAATTCTTTACGAATGATTCTTTCTAAACTCAAAGGGATTTACAGTATTTATTTTAAACCAAAATGAGACCAGAGGCACAATGCTAATACAAAAATTGAGTAAAAAATGCAGTTATAGCACGTTCGTTCTATTGTTCGGTTTTAGTTCGACCTGTATCCTTCAGGCTGAAGTTTCTCTGATAGACTCTGTGCCGAGTTCTTCGGGAAACAGTTACACAAATTCCGTATCCAATCAGGATCCGGAACGGAAGCTGCATACGCACATTAAACATCTGAATGGTAAAATATACGATCTGAATCAGACGGTTTACAGTTTGAATGCTCGTATCTTCGAACTGGAGAAGGCCCTTTTTAGTCGGGACCAAGAGATCTCAAAACTGAATCTGAAGCTCCGTGATCAGATGATAGTTGAGTTACCTGAAGAACATATTTTTGAACCTAAAGAAGCTCTGAATCCTTTTGCTGAAATAAACAGTGTGAGATATGCCGAAAGGGATATTCGGTTCCCATCTCAGGACAGTATACCGGTAAGAGAACGCATTTTAGAACCGACGCGTCCACTGGATTATTTTACGGAAACCGAACAGCCGAGACGTCTGGAAAATGATATTTTATTGCAGCACTCAAGCAGTTTATCAGTAAAAAGACGCATCGCCCGGGCTCGTAGTTTACGCAATCAAGGAGACCTTTTAACAGCACAAGTCTTCTTGAATGATATTCTTGAAGAAGGACCTAATGAAGTCGCCTATCTCGATCTGGCCTCCTGTTTTTATCTGCAGCAACGATTTGATGAAGCCAAGGATTTGCTCAATGAGGTTCTGAAATTAAACCCTTTCAATGGCAAGGCGCTCCTCAATATGGCGATGGTACTGTACGCTGAAAACCCATCTCAGGATGGAGCCTCATTTTCCCGCCCTTACTATCTTGCCGCCATCGAAGCAGGCGAATCTCCTGATTTGAACTTTGAAACACTTCTGTTTCCACTGGAAATCGAAGATCAGGTGTCTCTAAAAAATGAGCAAAGGGATCTGGAACGACAAAAAAAGCTTGATCTGGAGCATCAGAAGTTGGAGCAAATTAAGTTGGATCTAGAGCAGCAAAAACTGGAGCTGCAGCACAATCAGGAGCTTGAACTGGAGCAGCAGAGGCTGCGAATGGAGCAGCAAAGATTGGAAAAGCAAAAGATGAAACAAGCGTTCGAACTGGAGCAGCAAAAAAATGAGTTCGAACAGAAGATGAGATTAGAACTCAAGCAACAAAAGTTTGATCAACGGAAGCTCGAACAGGAGCAGATGAGATTAGAGTTGGAGCAACAAAATATAGAGCATTTACGACAACTGGAGGAGAGTCGGCGCAGTTTGGAACAACAGAAAATTGAGCAAAGACAGGCACTCAAATTGGAACAGCAGAAATTAGAGCAGCAACAGAATTTTGAACTCGAACAGCAAAGGCTCGAATTGAAACAGCAACTGAAATTGGAACAGGAACAAAGGAAGGTGGAGCAACAGGGACGGGAACAGCAGCAAATGCTGGAGCTGAATCGACAAAAGCTTGAGCAACAAAAGCTCGAGCAGCAGAAGCGGTTCGAGTTGGAACAGAGGCAACTGGAACTACAGGCACTGGAACAACAGAAACAGGAACAAAAGGAGCTTAAGAAATTAGAAAAACTGGAACGGAAAAAAAGGAAGCAAGAACAAAAAAAGCTCGAGAAACAACAAAAGCTGGAACAGAAAAAACTTGAGCAGCAGAAAAAGCTGGAACAGAAAAATCTGAATGAGTCTGAGCGATTAGAGCTGGAGCGTCAAAGAAGACTTGAGCTGGAGCGTCAAAGAAGATTTGAACTGGAGCGCCAGAGAAGACTTGAGCTGGAGCGCCAGAGAAGACTTGAACTGGAGCGCCAGAGGAAACTTGAGGAGGAGCGGGAGCTGGATTGGATGGAAAAGCTAAGCCTAGAGCGGCAAAAACGGGAGCAAAAGCAGTTGGAAGAGCAGTAAAAGTTACTTAGAGAGACGCGATTGGTAGTCCCCCTTGGTTTTACATAAATAGCTAACTAACTTAAAAATGAAAAATAAGAAAAGCGGATTTATTCTAACGGTAGAATTGATATTGATATTCACCATCTTAATTATCTTGCTGCCGTTGATTATTCTGTGGTTAAGGGTTAATCTCGGTAATGGTACTACCAATGATCATCATGATCATGCGCATGATCATCCTCATGGTTACAGTCAACATCATCACCATGATCATGAAGGGGCTGGTCATGGCGAAAATGTACCTCACAACCCCAACTCAAAGCCCCACCATCATACGTTTGATGATCCTGTAGCGGCGGCAGCAAGTGTAACAGCTACCTCGACCACAAACCAGGTTTTTACGGTCCCCGAGCTCGTAGTTCCGACAACTTCAGAACCTTCGGAATCGAGTCCCGAGTAATTTGATAACTATATTATTCTGTGTAGAGCTCAGCCTGAATCTTGAAAAACTGTTTTTCGGCGCTGGATTCAATTTGGATTTCGATGGCCTCCATCCCTTCTGCATCAAGGGTTCGTCCGAATTGCCGATAATCCAAGCCACTGTTGGCCTTGTTGAAAGGTGTTGTGAGATCGTTGGTTTTGTATAGATCGAAGATGATGTCGGCAGGTTCGTAGTCTATCTTGTACTCCAGCGTGTAAACACCTTGCGCTTCAGTAGAATTGGTGAATTTCAACGCGACAGGCACGTCGTTGGCGTCCTCCGGGTTGGAACCCAAAGCATATTCCATTAAATTAAACATAAGATCACCATCCGGGTCATCACCAGGACCTTTCTCGGAACCTTGAATGGTTTCATTCGCCCAAATTTCAAAGGTGAGGTTTGGCAGTGGAATATTGGAAATCTTCCAGCCGATGTCGCGTAGAGCAGTCATCGTCAGGTCTAAGTTTGGGCTGTAAAAGTTGGAATTTTTCGATTCCATTAAAAGATCCGGAAAAACGTCATCAGACCAATGAGATAGGCTAGAGCCAGGCTCTACCATATTCGGGGTGTAAAGACTGACTAAACCTCCTTGTGTGCCTGTTAATTCGTTGTGGTTGGATAGAGTGACAATTGCGTTGGGAAATACAGCCTTAATCTGATCACCATCGCTTTTACCAATCAGAATGGCAGGAATAGTAATTTCGTAATCAATCCCACCCATGATTAAAATTTCATCTCCTTCGTTATTGACTACAACGGCAGCAATAGCGCCGGCATCCTGAGCGCGTTTTACCTTCTCAACGAAAAGACAGGTTCCGCGATTGATTACAGCGATACGGCCTCGAATAGCATCCGCGTTGACGAAGCGTCCCTCGCAGGCATCATTGGTATCATCGACACCGTCATCCACTACAGCGAGCTGACCGGTAAGTCCCCATGGAGGCACTCCAAAACCAAATTCAGGAGCTTCGCCTTCAAAGCTCTGAACTGTGGCTGCACCGTTGTTGATGGTTAGTCGCATACCCCCGCCATCGCTTGATAATGCTGTTGTGCGTAAGGGTTTGAGAATACGCAGGCTTGCCTGCTCGGTGGAGGGTCCTGCGAAAACGATCTTCGGATTATTACTCACTGCTTCGGTGCGTTCAACTTCGGTCATGTCTTTCCACAGTTTTCCAGTTTTCAAGTCTTTGATTAAGAGGGAAAAACTATCCGGATTACCGTAGATGAAACTTCCGTTGTTTGGATTGATTGAAGAAATAAATCCCAGACCGTGCGTTAGTTCATGGAGCAGAGTGCCCAGAAAGTTAACTTGATCTCCCGGATTATTGTCAAAGCCATAGTAAAAGCCATTGCCATTCAGAACGTTCGGATCTGAATCCACAGATTCATTTACAGTAATGGAAATGTCCTCAGTGATTGTACTTAAATCCTCGTTTGCAATGCTGTTTGCCAATGCGGAGGCGTAATAGGCGTCAGGGGTTGGGATGTTGTCGAAATCCGTAAAAAAAAGTTTCGGGCCAGCGGATGCCAGAATTGTTGAATTCTGGGAACCACCGAGCGCCTGAAAGTTGGCTTCAATAACTATATTCACATCACTTTCCAAATACTGTCCCAGGATATCAGTGGCCTTTTCCAGGGCATTTCTTCTCTGTTGCCCCAGAGTGTTACCATCGTTGCCACCAACAGCAACAACCTGTGTCTCATCATAAAAACCAAAACCAGAATCGTCTGTATAATTAAGACTGAACATAGCTCCAAACGCTTGCACTAAAAACAAAGCATTGACTACTGTGAGTACTAAGTAGTCCTGGAGTCGCTGATACATTCCTTGGTTAAAATTTAGGGATTTAGCCTATTTTTGAGATGCCCCGAGGAAGTTCTCCAGGGCGTCATAGTTTTCGATACAGCGTATCTCAAGCGTTCCATCCGGCAGTCGTTTGGCGGCGGTGACACTTCTAAAAGTGCCATTCAAGTGTACCGATTTCGAGCCATCCGGGTTGGTGGTGAAGGTAAGATAGCGTGGATCCCGTTGCATCGCGTATTCAAGCGGGCTCAAATCGTGTTTGGCAGGCTCTGGTTCTTCGGTACTTGTATGTGCGACAGGATTACAATGTGTGCAGTCAAAGGTGCCGGTGACCGTTTTGGGTATAGCTTCTTTCGTCGTTTGTTTTGAAACTGTAGTTTCCGGCGCTGTTTTTTTTGATTTTTGGAAGTAGATTATGCCAAGTGCTAGTGCCAGACACACAGCAAGGCTACCAACGATGAATGACCTCGGACGGTTCCAGAAATTGAAAAAAGTAGTTTTCATTCTTTAGGATTTACAGCATAAAGAAGGCTTTTAATCATGCCTATTGGGAAGAATACACTAGCATATATCATAAACGCTTCAAGAAGCTATTCTCAGATTAAAAAAAAACAAAGCGACATAAAGATGTGTGTTATATGTCCGTTCTTCTACTTTCCATTATTTTAATTTTTTAGGTTCTGCAAAATCCGTCTCGACAAAGTGCCCAGGGTTAAAAATCCTCGTCAGTTTACTTTAACCAGCAGAATAACCATGCAAGAAGACCTAACAGCTATTGTAAACGATGTGCAGGCAAAAGCGCCGACTATTCAAACCCGCGCTGAGTTTGAGGCCTACAAAGCAACTGTTTCCGGACCAAACGGTTCGCTGACTCAGGTAATGAAGCGCATGGGCGGTATTCCTAAAGAGGAAAAGCCGGCGATGGGAAAGCTTATCAATGAAGCGAAGACGACCATTAACGGCCTTTTTGCAGACGTTATCCAAAGTCTCGAAGCTGCTGAACTGGCAGCCAAACTAGGCCCGGCGGTTGATCCGACGCTCCCGGCAATTGATCCGGATCGCGGCACGCAGCATCCGATTTCTCAGGTGCGCCGGGAGATAGTCTCTCTTTTCCGGCGTATCGGATTTTCGGTTGCTGAAGCGACGGAGGTCGAGACCGAGTACTATTGCTTCGACGCATTGAATATTCCCAGCGACCATCCGGCGCGCGATATGCAGGATTCCTATTACATGCCATCTGACTTAAGGGTCAGCAATGTCGGCAAGCACGCTGATGAGAACTACCTGCTTCGCACGCACACTTCGACCGTGCAGATACGCACGATGCTCAAAGAGAAGCCGCCGATTCGTATCATCGCTCCGGGAAGATGCTTTCGTCGTGATACGCCGGACGCGACGCACAGTGCTAATTTTCATCAGATTGAGGGCCTTTATGTGGATAGGGATGTTACGCTTCTGGATCTGAAGGCCACATTGGATCACTTCGTAAAAACTATATTCGGTCCAAAGGCAAAGACGCGTCTGCGCCCCAGCTTTTTTCCATTTACCGAACCCAGTTTTGAGATGGACTTTTACTCGCCGGACCTTGGAAAACTCAGTAACAAATGGCTTGAGATCATGGGATGTGGAATGGTCGATCCCGAGGTTTTCAAAGCGGTTGGTATTGATCCCGAAGCGTACACGGGATTTGCATTTGGCATGGGCATTGAGCGGATTGCGATGATCCTGCAAGGCGTTGATGATATTCGTTATTATTACCAGAACGATATTCGTTTTCTCAAGCAGTTTGCCTGAATACTTTTATCCACAGATTTTACCGATGTATGCAAAAACTTTGAAGATCTTAACTCAGGAATGCAGAGTGGGTCTTTTTCAATCAACCGTTTACAGAGCAGGAAATCTATCACTAAGAAAACGATTCATCAAAATTTAGGATTCATTGCAAGTCAGTAACCAACCACTAAATTCTAGTCCTCAACTTTTTTCAGAATATTATAATCTGCGCATCTTCGCGAAATCCGTCCTTCGACTCGCTCAGGGTCTTATAGAAACGGCTGCTCAAAAAACTTTTCCAAAATGAAAATATCTTACAACTGGCTTAAAAACTACATCGACCTCGATGAAACTGAACACACGCCGGAGGCGCTTGCCGAAGTACTGCCGTTTCTTGGTTTTGAGATCGAGGAGCAACTGCAACTGGGACCGCCGGCGCTCGACAACGTGGTCGTTGGTGAAGTACTTGAATTTGAGCAACACCCGGATGCGGATCGTTTGCGCTGTTGTAGAGTCAGCACGGGCGAGTCAGATGCTGCACCGCATTCAATCGTCTGTGGCGCTAAAAACTTCACTGCGGGTGATCGGGTAGCGGTCGCTTTGCCCGGTGCCGTTTTGCCAGGAAATTTCAAGATCAAGAAGTCCAAACTTCGCGGTCAGCCTTCCGAGGGAATGATGTGTTCGGCAAAAGAACTTAAAATCGGTGACGATCACGACGGCATTCTGATTCTTGATAAGGCGATTCCACTGGGCACGCCGATCAACGATGTCTTTACCGATGGTGATACGGTTTTTGATCTGGAAGTCACTCCCAACCGTGCAGATGCACTCAGCCATATTGGCATTGCTCGTGAGTTGGCGGCACGTTTTGGCCTGACGGTTAAGCATCCGAAAATTAAAGCAGAGATTGGTAAAGCTACCGATGGCACTTCGTCATTGCTGAAAAGTGTTGAGATCGAAAACACCGAGGTATGTCCACACTATACCGCTACCTGCATTAAAGGTGTCAAAGTCGGCCCGAGTCCGAAATGGCTCAAGCAGGCGATCGAAGCGATTGGTCTGCGTCCGATCAACAATGTCGTCGATGTAACCAACTACGTGCTTCACGAAACCGGACAACCCTTGCATGCATTTGACGCAGCTAAGATTCGCGGCGGAAAACTGTACGTTCAGAATGCGAAAGAGGGTGAGCTGATCACCACGTTGGATGAGAAAGAACGCACACTTTCGACCAGCATGGCCGTCATTGCCGATGCGGAGCGTCCACTGGTGGTTGCCGGTATTATGGGGTCTCTGGATGCGGAGGTCGACGATGCTACGGTGGATGTTGTTCTCGAAGCCGCTTACTTTGGACCAAGTTCGGTCCGCTCGACTGCACGTAAACTGAAACTTTCCAGCGACAGTTCCTACCGGTTTGAGCGCGGCGTCGATCCTCAGCATGTTGAAACCGCTGCATTGCGTGCCATTGATCTGATTCTCGAAGTTGCCGGTGGCGTTGTAGATGGAAAAATGCTCGTTGCTGGAAGTCCGGTTGAAACGGTTGACACGATATCGATTCAGCCGAATTCAGTACGTAAATTTATTGGTTTTGAAGTGAGTGATACAGAGATACGTCAGGCGTTTGAATCACTGGGGCTGGGTGTGTCTGCTCAAACGAATAGCGAAGACGATGTCTGGGATATCAGGATCCCTTCCTTTCGCGGTGATCTACAGCGTGAGGTCGATCTGTTTGAAGAGTTTATTCGCATCTACGGCACAGACAAAATCCCTGAATCCACCGTGATTGCCCGTGGAATCAGTCACGACGATCATCGTATTTACACCTTTAACGACGCAGCTGCTGACTACCTGACGGGTCAGAACTTCGACGAAGCCTACCTGTATTCACTTCGCAATCCTGACGAGACAAAACATCTTTTCGGCGAGGAGTTGTTTAAACTGCTGGCATTGGAAAACCCGTTACAAAGTGACCAGAGTCACTTGCGACCGTCGCTGATTCCCGGTCTGCTCGATGTTCTAAAACTCAACAACGCTCGCGGTACAGGAGCGACCCGTTTCTTTGAGAGCGGTCATGTCTATCGCGAAATAAAGGGCGAATTAGTTGAACTCATTTCCATCGGGTTTGTAATGCTTGCCGATCCGGTTCGCCGCAACTGGCGTCAGCGCGAAAGCGTGGATTTTTACACAGCGCGTACGTTGACCAATAATGTTCTTGGACTGGCCGGTGTTGATCCGAACAAGCTCAGCTATCAGAGAATCAACGAATGCAAGCTCTGGCAAAGCGGACAATCGGCTTGCGTCGGCGAATTCGGCAAAATGGGCTTCGAGAGCTCCGTCGGCCTGCTCAACATGGAAACGCTCAAAACCCGCTGGGAAATCGACGATCTGGTTTTTGCCGGATCGATCCTGTTTCGACCGGATTTATTCGATCGTAAAATCAAGCGTGCCCGCCATCAGGAAATCAGCAATCAGCCTGCTTCAATTAAAGACCTTGCACTTATTGTGGATCAAGGCGTTCTCGCTGCTGACGTAGAAAAAGACATCGCCCGGTTCGCCAAAAAAGCCACGCAAGGCTTCGACTGCGAAAGCGTCCAAATCTTTGACGTCTACGAAGGCGAAGGCCTCCCCGAAGGCAAAAAGAGCTTGGCCGTCACCATGAGCTTCCGCGCCTCCGACCGCACTTTAAAGGACAAAGAGGTAAACGCAGCCTTTGAAGCGATCCAACAAACGATTGCCGAGAAGACGGATTATCAGATACGGAAGTAGATTTTGGTTACTACCGTTTTGACAGGCTCAAGGTCCTGAGTAAGCCGAAGGGCGGATGATCAGGATTGGCCCGGCACTCGGTCAGCAGGTGGAGCGACATGGGATGCGGCGGTGTCTTTCAAAATACCAACGTTGGAAGAGCGCCATTTGCCTGCTGTTTTGATTAAGCCCTTCATCATGATTCGATGTGCTTTGAGAAGGTCTTTGATTATGTGAGGACGAAAAGTACGCATCTGATCGTAGGCTTCGATAGCGTTAAGTACTTCGTGGATTTCTTCTTTGGGCCCCAATACCTTGTTGCCATCGAGTAGGGCGGTGACTTGATCAAGGTTGAGTGTGTTTCCTTCGATCGCAAGACTACCTTGAATCGTTCGCACACGGTTTGACTTGCGCAGATAGGGTTGTGGCTTGGTGTGCTGTAATCCTTCCAGTTTGCCGATGAGTCGCTCGATTTGGCCAATGGCGGTTACGTCGGACAAAGCCAGAGCATACGGACATATATGCGGTGCGAGACGCACACGCACTACCTTGCAGAAAAACCACACTCGTTTTTTGCTTTTCTTTAAATTGAAAGTTTACAAATTCAATTATTTTGTAAATAGTGTTTACTGAAAAGTCAGATAGCCTTTAACCGAAATTCTTAAAATGGCGAATACGAAACAACTACCATTAGCCCAGCGGGTGGGCTCTCGCATTGAGCGTGCACGTTTGATGCGTGGCCTTTCGCTGCGCGCACTGGCTGACGCTCTCAACGGGAAGTTCTCCCATACGACTCTGCAAAAGTATGAGAAGGGTGTTATTTGTCCGAACACGGAAGCCTTGGGCTTTATTGCGCGTGCTTTAAGTGTGCGTGTAGATTATTTCTTAAAGAGTAATCAACTCAAGTTAGAGCACGTAGAATATCGAAAGCATTCGAAACTAGGCAAGAAAGCACAGAAGCAGGTTCAGGAGGAAGCTTTCGAGTTTTTTGAGCGCTACCTGGAAATAGAGAGCGTTCTGTCCATCCCGTATGAACCTTTCCCAACGTACGATTTGACGAATGTAAGTGTCGGAGAATTGCCTGCAATGATCGAAGAAAAAGCGATCAAGCTACGTAAAAAATGGGAGATTGGAATGAACCCTATCCCGAATGTTCACTCAATGCTGGAAGCTCATGGTGTTAAAGTAAAAATATTGAATGACCACGAGGGCTTTGACGGATTTTCTGCATTTGCTAAAACGGAGGATCATCGCATCCCTACCATAGCACTTTCACGAAATAACAATGCAGATGTACAGAGTGATGTTACCCGACTTCGTTTTACTGCAATTCACGAGCTGGCGCATTTGATCTTGATGTTGCCGGATTATCTTAAACCTGCCGACAAAGAACGGGCCTGCCATCGTTTTGCAGGAGCTTTTTTAATTCCAAAAGAAATGTTTGCGGAAATGTTCGGACAAAACCGTATTAAGATTTCAATCGCAGAGCTGGTTGCAATTAAGGAAGAATGGGGTCTATCGTGTGCGGCGATCATGGCGCGTGCTCGAGACCTTGGGCTCATCACAGCAGGGCGTTATAAGACTTTTTGTATATTGAAGAACAAATGGGGTTGGTATACCAAAAAAAAGGAGCCAGGCAATTGGATGGGAAATGAGGAGTCGTCGCGCTTCAAACAGATGGTGTATCGTGCTCTTTCGGAGGAAGTCATAACTGCATCGAAAGCATGTGGGCTTCTCGATGTTAGTAGCGCAGAATTAGCGGAGTCTTTTGAATTCATTGCTTAAGTATCATATCAATGAAACCGAAAATTGCAGTAAAGGATGCAAATGTGTTCATCGATATGGAATATATGGGCATTCTTGATCTGTGGTTTCAATTGGGATATGAAACAATAACGAGTGACTTGGTGGTTCGAGAGCTTGAAGATGGAATGCATTTCCAAGCAATTGCTTATGTTGAGTCTTCCCATATACGTGCGCTATCTTTGCCTCTTGATGCGGTTGTTGAGATCCAGGAAAGTCATGCAGGCATTAGCTCGACAGATGCTGCGGTATTACACATTGCGATTCAGCATAAAGCACTACTACTTACTGGAGACAGACGACTACGTAGTGCGGCCAAAGTTGAAGTAGTTGAATGTCATGGAAGTATATGGGTGCTGGATCAACTGGTGCGCAACAATAAGCTAACTGGGATTTTGGCGGCAGAAAAACTGAGTGCACTGGCTGCACTGAAAGGGGAACAAAAACGATTCTTACCAATGAAGAGGGTTGCTGAATATGTAAAACGCTGGCAAGGACTACAATAGATCAATTCAAATGGGCTTCAAAATCTGTTCACGCTAGAAGTTAAAGTAGAGCCAATTGATGCATTCTAAATTCTTAACTCTACTACCGATACCGATAAACTGTATTCGCTCGTTCACCGCTTCTCATTAGCCAGCCTTCGTATACACCTAGCTTCAGGTCGCGGCTTGCGGTGGCGGTGGAAATCGTCTTGAAATGTTTGAGATAGTCTTTGCGCGAGAATTGTTCTGATCTGAAATGCTCCTTGGCGATTTCGAGACGTTCTTTTGCGGAGAGTGGTTTGGGTTTGAAGGCATTTAGGTAATCTTCTAGCGCTTGCCGGATCATTGAGAGCGAGAATTCGATGAATGGTGTGGATTGTCCGCTTTTGTCGGCTTGTTCCAAGGCTTTGTAGTAGTCGGTCTGGTTTTCTTTGACGATCGATTCGACCGGAATGAATTCAAAGATGGAGTTATAATGGATCAGCAGCCGACTCTGCCAGAAACGACCGATGCGGCCATTGCCGTCTGCGAACGGGTGTATGAATTCCAGTTCATAATGAAAGACGCAGCTTTGTATCAATGGATGTATTTCTCTGTCTTGCAGAAAGTCGAAGAGCGTTTGCATCAGCGCTGGTACTCGGTCAGCGGGTGAAGCGACATGGGATACGGCGGTGCCTTTCAAAATACCAACGTTGGAAGAGCGCCATTTGCCTGCTGTTTTGATTAAGCCCTTCATCATGATTCGATGTGCTTTGAGAAGGTCTTTGATTATGTGAGGACGAAAAGTACGCATCTGATCGTAGGCTTCGATAGCGTTAAGTACTTCGTGGATTTCTTCTTTGGGCCCCAATACCTTGTTGCCATCGAGTAGGGCGGTGACTTGATCAAGGTTGAGTGTGTTTCCTTCGATCGCAAGACTACCTTGAATCGTTCGCACACGGTTTGACTTGCGCAGATAGGGTTGTGGCTTGGTGTGCTGTAATCCTTCCAGTTTGCCGATGAGTCGCTCGATTTGGCCAATGGCGGCTATGATCTGTGGTGTGATTGTAAAAGGCGGCATCATTTAGTGATAGTATCAAATGATACTATAATCTTTCAAGATGATTTTTCAGATAGCGCGTGTGTGTCTCGCATCTGAACTTACGTAGGACAAAACCAGAGCGCACGGACATGTATGCGGTGCCTGAGGCACGCGCGCTACCTTGAATCATACGAACACGGTGCGGTTTATTGTGTTACTTGCTTCAGCGGTGAAATGAAGTTGAGAATAGTGGATGGTGAATCGAAGATCGTCCCCGATCTCACCCATTCACTTTTTATTCACCATTCTCCTAGCAACGGCTGTTTTTAGCATTTTCATATTCAGTTGCGCGCCCGGCTTAATGTTGTTGTTTGCAAACCAGCCTTGATTGAGCTCAACAGCGATCAACACTTCATTGCTGTGAGACAATACCGGATTTTCGTTGTAAGGATAGAGCGGATGAATTTCCAACAATACACCCTCGGCGTTAAAGTAGGCGAGGTCGAGTGGTATACTGGTGTTGCGCATCCAGAAAGAACGTTTTCCAGGTTTTTCAAACAGGAATAGCATGCCGTGGTTTTCGGCGAGTCGATCACGGTACATCAGGCCTTTGCTGCGTTCATTGTCCGTGAGCGCGAGCTGCAGCTTAGGCGCGGCTTCGGCGACCATGATCGTAAAATAAGTGTCACTTGCGACGGGTGCAGCAGGCTTTTTCTCAGAAGAGCAGGCGCAGAGGAGGAGCAGTGTCAGGAGACGATACAGAGTTTGCATTGTTATCAATTACTAAAAAAGTGTCAGGCGATGTTTGACCTGATTTAAAGAACACAGTAACACTGGGATTTTCAATGAAAAGAAAACCCTCCTATATTCGCGCGTTGTATGCAGCTTCAGAACAGTCTGCTGACCAGTTCTATCTAACCGGGGTTTTTGTTCCGGACCCATTCCTGTGTGTAATCGTTGGGAATCATTCGACTGCTGTTGTCAATCGTCTGGAATACGGCCGGGTGCGCAAACAGTCGAGATGTGATGAGGTTTTGCTTCTGGAGACGACCACACAGCTCGCCGCGGACACTTTAGGGCTTGAACCATCGTCCGTCGGGCCTGCTGAGTTGATTCGCTATTTCGCAAAGTTACATCAGGTAAGTGAACTGGAAGTGCCTGCCAGTTTCCCTGCTTTATACTATGAAAAGCTTCTGGATTCAGGGTTGAAGCTGAGGGTGGGGCAGGAACCCTTCTTTCCGAGCCGCGAGCTGAAGACAGAAGATGAGGCTCTGGCAATACGCAGGGGCAATGCAGCCAGTGCGGCTGGAATTCGTGCTGCGGAAAGTATCTTGCGGGAGTCGGTGATCGATGGTAAACGTCTCAAGCATGCGGGTCGCACTTTGACCGCAGAGTATTTGCGCACACGGATTGATCAGGCCTGTCTTGAGAAAGGTGCTGTTGCTCACAATACCATCGTAGCCTGTGGCAAGCAGGCCTGCGATCCACACGAGGTTGGGTATGGCCCTTTAAAGCCGAACGAACTGATCATCATCGATGTATTTCCGCGCGTGCAAAAAACCGGTTACCATGGTGATATGACGCGCACCTTCCTGAAAGGGCGGGCAAATGCGGCGCAACGCGCTCTGGTTAATGCCGTACGGGCAGCTCAAAGGGCTGCTCTGGCAAAGATCAAGGCAGGGGTCAGTGGCGCTACCGTACACCGGGCTGCGGACGAGGTCTTTAAATCAGAAGGATTTCACACGGAGCGGCGAGGTGAAACCTTTGTCGGTTTTATCCACTCGACGGGGCATGGACTTGGGCTTGATATACATGAAACACCACGTGTATCTTCAAAGCCGGAACGTCTGCGCAAGGGCCAGGTAATTACCGTTGAACCGGGACTGTACTATCCCGACATTGGAGGTTGCCGCATCGAAGACGTTGTCTGGATTACAAAAGAAGGCTTTAAAAAACTATCAGCCATGCACTATCGATGGGAGATAAATTGAGAAGTGAGTGGTGAGAAGTGAGGATTGAATATAACTGAGTCCAAAATTATCTGAACAGGTTGTCGCCGATACCGCTCAAAGAGCTTCCCAGGGCAGGCATCGGTGTGCACCTGCGTCTTTTAAGCCAGTACGCTTAAACTATTTGTTACGGCTACCAAAACACATATAGAAAAGTAAAGGGTTAGAATCACTCGCCACTCACTCCTCACTCTTCTTTTCTTCGTCTACGGCGTCTTTTATTTGTTCCAGAAGACTCGGGTCTTTAATTCTTTCTGGTTTGTATTCGGTTGTGTTATCGTGCTTGGCGTGTTGGTGCCATGCTTTTTCGTCTTCTTCTGCGTCTTCTGCATCGAGCGGGGTGTCTTCAGGTTGCGTTTCCGCTTCCTGGTTGTCTGCACCTTTTGTTGGGTCTCCGACAGCATAAGTGTCTTCAGGGATGTCTCTGGAAGGACCGCCGTGTTTGGCTCTCAAGTGCCATGGGATATCGTCGTCGTTGCCACCGGAGCCTGAAATGCCTGCAGCCAGACCACTCGCGCCGGCTAGTCCGCTCATTCCACTGGAACCTGAAGAACCACCGGAACCTGCGCCAGCCATGCCGCCGCCATCACCTGTGCCCATGCCGTCGCCAGCGCCAGAACCACCGGATCCAGCACCACCAGCTCCGCCACCGGATCCAGCACCACCAGCTCCGCCACCGGATCCAGCACCACCAGCTCCAGCGCCACCACCTTTCATAGCAAATGCTGCCATGGCACCAATGCCGATCGCGCCAACAGCACCTGCTCCGATGCCTGCGGCTACTTGGCCACCCAGAGAGGACTTGCCGGAATCTGTGCCATCGGAAGAATCGCCGGAGCCATCACCAGATACAGCAGCACCTTTGCCACCCTCTGTACCATCACCACTCGAATTCCCCGGATCTGAAGCATTTTGTGTATTGCTGTCACCCGAAGAGCCACCCTCTGTACCATTCGAATCACCATTATCACCTGAGTCGGATCCATCCCCGGATGATCCGGAAGCTGTTAGGTTAGTGTCATCTGAATCATCGTTCGATGAGCCGTCGCCGGATAATCCGGAAGCTGTTAGATTAGCGTCATCTGAATCATCGTCCGATGAGCCGTCGCCGGATGATCCGGAAGCTGTTAGGTTGGTGTCGTCCGAATCAGAATCTGATTGATCGGAGTCGCCTGAACCAGAACCTGAGCTGCCGAGACCAGCACCGCCGGAACCCGAAGAATCAAAATTTGAATCGCCATCGGATGAAGTGTTCGAGCCTTCTGCACCTCCATCACTGCCATCAGCTCCACTGCCACCGCCAAAGCCAAATCCAGATTTCATTGATGAACGTCTGGCTTGTTGGAACCAGGAACCTGATTGTGAAGCGTCTGTTATCAGGGAAGTTGCTGCAGATAAATTTCCACCTTTCGATTCATTGTTCTCTTCGCTGGATTTCCCATTCTCTTCACCTTCGGTTTCTCCGTCCCCGTCCCCATCTAGACCTTCCTTGGAATCAGGGTTTTGAGCCGCTTCATCGAGATCTTTTTCATCGCCTCCATCGCCATTATCCTTGTTTTCATCTTCCTCGTTTTCACTGCCTTCGGGTGTTTCGGGAGTATTCAGATTTTTACCGTTTACATTATCTTCAGCCCGCAACCTTAAATGGCTCAAATCCTCAAATTCCGCCAAATTTCCCAGAGATTTCAGGAATTTGTCGTAGTACTCATTGGGGTTTTTCTGGGCATAGGCACGAACGGCCAGTTTACAGCATTGAGAGTTTTCAATCACGTTGTGACCCAGTGCTTTGAGCAGCCCAATTATGGAGATCAGTAGCAAGATGGCCAATGGGGATGGTGGAGAATTTGCCAGCAGGCCAGCCATGCCATTGATGGATGCCGTTGCACTTGCTGAGAGACCTGCAGATGCAGAGGCACTAGCACCTGCAGAAGCTCCAGCGCTAGCCCCCAGAGCGCCACCAGCAGCTAGAGAAGCACTTGCGCTTGCAGAAGCACTTGCGGAAGCATTGGCACCTACCGACGCTGCCGCGGAAACTGCCATGCCAAGGGAAGCTCCAATAGAGGCTCCACCTGTCGATCCCAGTAAATTGTCACCAAATAAATCTTTTAGTGAAAGAAATATGACTAGATTGGCCATAGCCTTGAGCAGCATCTCAGTCGATAGACTCGCATTGACCATCGCCAATGCAGGAGCATTGATATTAATGGAAGTGATTGATCTTGCCGCAGCAGACAGGCCAGCTACGGATGATAAACTGCCACCAAATGCCGCTACTGCTGATCTATCTGCAGACGATACAGCTTCTTCGACAAGGCGTTGTCCTTCTTCAGGGCTTTCGTACTCGTCTTGAGTTTGGGTCGTATCATCGTTGTCTTCAGCTCTCTTCTCCGCCAATTTTTTTAAATTTTTTGCTTCCTGCATGCAGAGCTCAGCGTATTTTTTCGCTGATCGTGATTTGTTTGCAAATTGTTGGGAACGGGCCATAGCTTCAGCTGCTTTATCTAGGTCACCCAATTCCAAATACATCATTGCTTCCTCACGAGCTTTTATGGAAGCAGCCGCGAATTCAGATGCCTTGATAGACGCTTTGATAGAGTTTTCAGAGAATCCTTTCAGTTTCTCGATTTCAGTAGGATTGAATATAGGATTTTGTAGTGCATCCTGTAGTGCAGCGGATACTTCGTTGGATGTTTCAATCGCTATTTTAGAAGCCTGTACTGAATTAGTTACTGCTATTTTTGATTGCCTGTCTGCTTCCTTAGAGATGCTTGCTGAGTCTTCGGCCTTGGGAGTAACAGTATTACTTCCTATCCTGGATTTTAGCTCTTTTACCTTTTGCCAACAGGACACTGTTTCTAAGTTGGCTGCGTGTGCTCTGTCTGATAATAGCTTGCAGCGGGCCATTGCTTCGGTTGCATTAACCAAATCATCTGATTTTATAAACGTTACTTCTTCCTTATAGGCTGCTACAGAGGCAGCCGCGAAATTAGCTGCCTTCGCAGAGGCTTGATTAGCCCTTTTTGATAGTTCTTTTAATGTCTCAAACTCGTAAGGAGTCAGTGGGTTTTCCAAGTCGCTACTTAGAATATCGTTTACTTCATTGGATGTTTCAATGGCTTTTTCAGCAGCTCGTTCTGCATTGTCTTCCGCTATTCTTGCATATTTTTTTGATTCAGCATCCATACTGATTGGGTCTTCAGATTTGAGAGCTGCCGAATCATTTTTATTTCTTAGGATTCTGTTTGCTACTTCAGTTTTCAGTTTTCTTACCTCTTGCAAACAGAGCGCTGTTTCTTTTTTTGAATCTTCTGCTCGGTCTGCGCACATTACGCAGCGAGCCAGGGCTTCATCTGCTCTATCCATGAGGCTTGACTCCAAAAGCGTAATTACTTGCTCATGAGCTTCTGCAGAGTCTTCCATGAATCCGGCTGCTTCAGCAGAAGCTTGATTAGCCCTTTCAGATAATCCGTTCAGTGTTTCGATTTCGTAGGGAGTAAACGTAGGTGTAGGGGCTTCCTGATCGCTCTTTATCGTATCTTCTATCTCAGCAGCTATTTCAAAGGCTTTTTCTGAATTGGTTTTCGCTCTTTCCAGATTCTTAGCTGATTTTTCAGCCACTTCCGAAGCTCGATCGTCTGCTCTCTTCTTAACTCTTTTTGCATCTTGGAGATTGCGGACTGCTTGTTTCCTTTCTCCCTGTGTTTTGTCCGCAAAAAATTTACAGCGAGACATGGATTCTCTTGCACTATCCTGATCATCAGATTCTAGATATGTCGTTACTTCCTGATGAGCAGTTGAAGCAGTGTCCATGAACTCAGAAGCATTTGCTGAATCTTCAATAGTCCTTTCGGATAGTCGCCTCAATCGATTGATGTCAAAGGAACGGAAATTTGAATCTGTCTCTGCATTTTTTAAGATATCGTTTATTTCATTTGAGGCTTCAGAAGCCTGTTTTGAATCGTCTTTTGCTCTTTGAGCATACTTGGCGGATCTCTCAGGCAAGCTTAACTCCGAATCGTCTTCTGGCGTAGGCTCCGAATCGTCTGGAATCAGATTCATTCTTTCCCTGAATTCAAGAATTCTTGCATCTCTCAGTTTCTCCAGCTCTTCCAGCTTTTTTAAGGACTTTAGTGCTGCTTCCCTTTGATCCCATGTAGTACGCCCACTGAGATCGTGCTGGATCATTTGTTCTATAACTGCGAGTAAGTCAGGAAAGTCCGTCTCCTTTAAACTTTTTCGCATGATTTCATCGGGATAAGCGTCCTCCAGAAGCAGCCGGTTCCGGTGGATCAGATCTTCATCGCCTTCTCCGATAGCTTTGTCTCTATACTCTACTGTTTCCGGTCGTAATTCGATTCCATCAAAACGTTCTACTTCATATATGGAGGAGCCTCGAAGTACCTTGCTGAGATCTTTGAATAAGGCATCACTGAGATCTTTTCCGATCTTAGCCTTATCCGAAGTCTCATCGTAATCATTCAAAAGCTCCTTTGTCTCCGGATTTAATTGACTATTCAGAAATTGGGATACCGGATCTGTTGCATTTTTTAGTTTGATAACAAACGACTTGATGTCAGAAAAGTCAAAGATCGTAAGTAGTGGTGGCTTTTCTTTGGAAGGGGAGGGCCCATAATACTTTTCAGTGTATTTGTAGGTAGTCTTATTGCTTTGATGGGATGCATGCGCAGATGCATGATCGGATACGTGACTGTTTTGACCATCAGCGAGTAACTTGTCGGCAAAGTCTTCTTTTACGGTCTTGATTGTGTCGTCAATTAAGTCGCCCACATCAATATCAAGCGGACCTATTTTTAGGCTATCACCAAACTTATCCATCAATAAGTCAGCAAAGCTGGTGCGACTGACTCCGGGGTTTTCACTGATGTAAGTATTCAGTTTTTGGACCGATTCGCCAATCATACCGGGCAATTTGTAAGGGGGAGTATCCGCAAGATCCTGTGGGCTGGGTATTTTATTCTTAACTTTGGAAATTTCAGTGTTGGCCTTATTTATGCCATCATTCATGGCCCCGGAACCCTTATTGATACCATCGGATATTTTACCAAAACCATCAGATACGCCGTTTTCGATTTTATCTGCAAGTAAATCGATACCACTGCTGTCGTAAACTTTATTGATAGCTGAGGCAGCTGCGGCCAATGGATTAAGACCCTGGAAGTTTGCAGCTGCTTCAAGGACACTAATTAGTCCACTAACATTTGCTGCATGTATAATGCCCCCAACCGCTTTGGGTGCGGAAGAAGCAGTTAGGTTGACACCAAGCTCTGCCTGTAGTGTTGCCTGCAAGTTTGCAGTTGCTGATAGCTGAGCTGCTGCATTAAGAGTTGCAGTTTGTTGTAAAGTTAAACTCGGAATAGCAATCGGGGGAACATTTATTGCGAGTGGAGGTACTGCAGCATCTATTGTTGGACTTATTGCAGCATTTCCAGCGGCATTTTCCAACACGGAAATGTTGGGTAGCTTAAGCCCCGCAACCGCCGTTTGAGCATTTCCGAGAGCTTTTTTTAGCTTATCAACCTTTTCTTTGCAAATACACTTCATTCAGTAAGCCTTTTTTAAGATTCGGATGTTTTGTCTTCATCCAGTGCTTCTTCTATTTGTTCCATAAGACTCGCGTCTTTAATTCTTTCGGGCCTGTAATCAGTCGTATTGTCGTGCTTGGCGTGTTGGTGCCACGCTTTTCCTTCTTCTTCAGAGTCTTTTGGATCGGGTGGAGTGTCTTCAGGTTGCGGTTCTTCTTCCTGATTATTTGAGCCTTTTGTTGGGTCTCCAACGGCATAAGTATCTTCAGAGATGTTTCTAGCAGGACCGCCGTGTTTGGCTCTCAGGTGCCAGGGGATATCGTCGTCGTTGCCTCCGGAACCTGAAATGCCTGCATTTAAGCCAGTAACTTTGCCCAGTCCGATCATTCCATCCGGAACGCCTGAACCTGAAGAATCACCTGCGCCTGAACTGGCCATTCCGTCGCCTGTTCCAGTCATTCCGCCGCTGCCACTTCCTGAGTCGTCACTTCCATCCGCTGACGCACTACCAGTACCACTGCCACCAGCACCGCTGCGACCTTTCATAGCAAATGCTGCCATAGCGCCGATACCAACTGCGCCAATAGCACCTGCCCCGATCCCTGCGGCTACCTGCCCACCAACAGAGGACTTCCCGGAACCTTTACCGCCAGAAGAATCACCAGATTGCCCGTCGGCACCACCAGCGCCGTCGCCAGAGCCAGCTACCGTTCCTGTGCCATCACCGTCGTTTCCACCGGATTGCCCGTCGGCACCACCTGTGCCATCACTGCTGTTTCCATCGGATTGCGAACCGCCAGAGCCATCATCAGCATCGGATGAATCGGAGCCTGAAGAACCATCGCCAGAAAGATTAGAGGCCATTAGATCGGAGTCATCTGAACCAGAACCAGAAGAACCTGCTCCGGGGAGTCCGGAACCGGAAAGTCCGTCGTCAGAGTCATCTTCCGAATCCTCCTCCTCGGAATCGGAGCCCGAAGAGCCGGAAGCCGTAAGATTTGAGGCTGAGGATGCAGCGCCTTTCAATTTGGAGCCCAGGGAAGCAAATTTGCTCATTCCCATATCCGATCCAGAGCCTTGTCCGGTTCCATCACCACTGGAACCTAGATCGAGTGTTCCACCTGCATCGGCCAAATTGAGCGGGATACCTTTACCTGCCAAACTGGTTTTCAAATTGCCGGGTAAACCCGATAAATCTTTAATGTCTTTAGGAGTGAAGTTTGCTAAGTCGGCGGCGCTGTATGGGTTTGTCAGTTCATCTTTACTTAGGCCACTATTCTTTAATATATCACTAAACTCTTCGGAATTTGCCAATTCATCCATGCTTAAACCGGTCTGTGCGGAGGTCTCTTGGAGGGCAATTTTGAGTGCGCCTGCGCTAGGATTGGAATTTTCAACCCATATGTTGATGGCCGACATATTTTTGGCGGGGTCGGAACTGCCTGCTCCGTATTTTTCTTCAGCCTTTGCTTTTAGCTCAGCTCGTGCTTTAGCTTCAGCTTGTGCTTTGGCAGCTGCAGTATCTTGTGCGGCTTTTATTCTAGCGGACATTTTTGCATCGAATGCAGCTGCATTCAAACTGGACAGAAATTCCGAGCGTGCAGTTTCAGCGGCTTGGTCTCCAAGCGAGGGGCTGTTTGTGTTTGAAATCGCTTCCAGTCCGGGGCAAAGCCAGTTCGAATTATCTGCACTGAGGAAGCACATGGAACAAGGGGTCGTCTGTACCATACCCAATCCCAGGCAACTCAGTATCATCATGAGCAACGGAAGAAACAATGCTACAAGTGGAGGAACAATAATGAGTCCGGAAATAGCAGCTGCAAAGTCAGCAGAGGCGCAGACGCTTGCAGTGGCAGCCATGCTGGCAGCAGCAGAAGCGGACATGCCGGCTGATGCCGCTAATGATCCTCCGAGGGAAGCGCTGGCTGACATTGAGGCTCCTAAAGAAGCAGAGGCAGACGCAGACGCACTTAATGCCGCGGAGAAATCGAAACCGGGCGCAAGAACGCCAAATCCGAACATAGAAATAAGCATTTCCAGTGGTGTGAAAAAAGCGAGCACCAAAGCCAGCAGAGATGCGGACATCATGGAAAGTACTGATTCAAGCAAGGCCAGATTTGCATTGATGACCGGTATCGCACCTGCCAACATGGGAATGGATGGAGCTGCGCTTAGATCGAGGCCCAGGCCAGCCATACAGGCAGCACTCGCACTCAGTGAAGCCGCAAATCCTGCTGAGAGGCTAAGGCCAGGCATAGGTATGCCAACTGCCAGATCCATGCTGGCACTCAGCGAAGCGCTCATAGATACATCAAGACCCACGGATGCAGCAAGCGAGAGTTGTGCACAAGCTGCAAGATTTGGAATCGCAAAAAGAGGTAGCTGGGCCAAAATACTGGCAAGTGAGGGAATGCCTGCCCCCAGTTCTTCTATTGCCAGCGCTGCTGACGGGGCTGCCAGATCAAAACCCAGCGTCAAATTTGCCATTAATGCCATATTTGCCGTAAGGGCCAAATTGGCCATCAGAGCTGCATCCATTGAGAGCCCTAATGAAGCGTCTAATGCAGCTGCAGCACTGAAGTCAGCTCCGGCGCCGGCACTCATACTTAAAGCAGCGGAGGCACTCAGGCCCAGGCTAGCGGCGGCAGATAGAGATACGCCTGGTACTAAACCCGGTATCCCCATGGTCATTGAAAGCAAATTATTGAGAGAAGCTAAACAGGCGCAAGGCATACTAGTATGAATAAAATCTAATAACTTTCATATGAAAAAAGTTATTAGTGGCTTCAGTCAATCAAAATGATCGATTAAAAGTAAAAGCGGTTACAATTTCATCTTATAGTGAACGATTTATTGTGTAGTTCAATTTGGAATCAAACACACACCAAATTAACCAATCAGTACAATGAATGGCTACTTTTAAAAATTACATAGTTCAAATTTGATTATATGATGTGGATGATCAAACGTTGTTTATCTGCCAATAAGTAAAAACCAACCTATGAAATCTTTTTCGGAAACTCCTGTTGATTCCATCATTGTAAAAGGTGCCCGCGAACATAATTTACGAAATATCAGTTTGAATATTCCCAGAAATCGTCTGGTGGTGATTACTGGTGTAAGTGGCTCAGGGAAGTCTTCACTCGCATTTGATACCTTGTATGCAGAAGGGCATCGCAAGTATATGGACAGTCTTTCGACCCGAGCTCGCAAAGTTTTGGATCAGATACCGAGGCCTGATGTCGATTTTATTCAGGGGCTTTCGCCTGTAATTGCTTTGGAACAGAGAACCGGCGGTGGCAGTCCCCGGAGTACAGTGGCGACGATTACAGAGATTGCAGACTTCGCCCGTGTCCTCTGGGCAGTCTGTGGCACACCTTATTGCCCCAAAGATGGTGGCAGTATCGACCGCCGGTCCCTGGATGACTGTATCAATCGAATATTTGAAGAACCTGAAAAAAGCCGCTTGATTATACTAGCGCCCTGGATGAGAGCGAAGCCCTCGGTGCTGCGCGAGGAATTGATGCGTCTGCGCCAGCGAGGCTTTCAGCGAGTGCGGCTAAACGGAGTTATACACCGTTTGGATGATAGGGATATTATCGATTCTAAAGCTAAAGAGATTGCCGTAGAAATTGTGGTTGACCGCATCGTTCTCGGTGCTGATCAGAAAAGTCGTCTGGCTGACTCGCTTGAGCTTGCCTTTAGTGAGGGGAATGATCGGGCGGTTGTGCTTATCGAGGATACGACTACAAAAGATGTCTGGCGGGAGTTGGTTCTGAGCAATCGGTTAGCATGCGTTAAGTGTGGTGATGTTTATGACGCGATCTCGTCTAGGAATTTTTCCTGGGATCATACAGAGGGAGCATGCCAAGAGTGTGGTGGTCTCGGCGAAACGTTGCAATTCCAGCCTGAATTACTGGTGCCGGATACGACAAAATCGATAAAAAAGGGTGCTATCAAATCGTTTCGCCTGGGATCGAAGCAAATGATCATCCGGCATAATGCCATCCTAAAGCAGCTGGCTGAACAAATGCCCTTTGATCCCAATATTCCCTGGGACGAGCTGGGGCCCGAAGTGCGTCAGCAGATTATTTATGGTGCCGGTGACCGTCTATTTAGTTTCAAACTGAGAGGTGGGAATTCTAAACCTGAGGTGATGCCATTTAAAGGGGTTCTCGCCGAGTTGGAGCAGATGCGTAAAAACACGAGTAGCGATGGGTTGCGTGCGCGTCTGATGGCATACCAGACCAGTCGAAGCTGTGAAGTCTGCGAGGGTCGGCGTTTGCGTCCGGAAAGTCTGAGTGTATTGATCAAGGACGTTTCCATTGCCGATTTTCTTAGCATGTCACTGAAGGACGCTGTTGGTTTTGTGGAAGCTTTGGATGCAGATTCAAACTATGAGACGATGAATGATGCAGTGCACGGGCTGAAGCAACGATTGCAATTTTTGAATGAGGTCGGTCTGGACTATCTGACTCTAAACCGTAGCTACACTACGTTGAGTGGAGGAGAAGCCCAGCGTGTGCGATTGGCAACGCAGTTGGGTATGTCGCTGATTGGCGTTATTTACATTTTGGATGAACCGAGCATTGGTTTGCATCCGCTGGACAATCAACGTTTGATCCAAACGTTGTCAGGACTGCGCGACCGTGGAAATTCCGTTATTGTTGTGGAGCACGATGCCGATACGATGCGAGCAGCGGATCATTTGATTGAGCTGGGGCCGGGTGCTGGTGTCCGGGGAGGAGAGGTTATTTTTGAAGGTGCGCCGGAGGCTTCTTATGCAGCTAAGGAAAGTCACTCCGGTTGTTTTCTGAGTGGTCGCCAGAAGGTAGAGAAAAATGCTGTCACCTTAAAAACATCTTCCAATTGGTTAACGATAAAAGGAGCCACTGAAAACAATCTAAAATCAGTTGATGCCAAGTTTCCGGTTGGTCTGATTACCGTTGTCTGTGGTGTGTCCGGTTCTGGTAAAAGCACTCTCGTCAATGATGTTTTGGCAAAAGCTGCTGCTTTTAAATTGAACCGAGCAAAGAGTATTCCCGGAAAACACAAAGGTCTGGATGGGCTGGGTCATTTCACTTCAGTCATTCAGGTCGATCAATCGCCGATCGGTCGCAGTCCACGTTCCAATCCGGCTACATACACCAAGTTGTTTGATCATTTGCGTGACTTATACGCCAAATGTTCTCTGGCAAAAGTTCGCGGTTACAAAGCGAGCCGGTTCAGTTTTAACGTATCAGGTGGTCGTTGCGAACGTTGTAAGGGGGATGGAGTTACCAAGCTGGATATGCAGTTTATGGCAGATGTATATGCCGAGTGTTCCAGTTGCCGTGGCCAGAGATATAATCGTGAAACATTGGACGTACGTTTTAAGGGATACAGCATTGCGGATGTTTTGTCGATGAGCGTGGATGAAGCGCTGACAATCTTCGAAAAACAGCCTCGCATAGCCGAGAAGTTAAGTACTTTGTCAGATGTAGGACTCGGTTACGTAAAGTTAGGCCAGCAAGCGACGACCTTGTCCGGAGGAGAAGCGCAGAGGATCAAACTCTCGCTGGAGTTGAGCAAGCGTCAACAGGGAGAGACGCTTTACATTCTGGATGAGCCAACGACTGGACTACACTGGCTGGATGTTCAACGTTTGATGGATATGCTTTTCAAGCTGCGCGATGCGGGCAATACGATTATTATTATTGAACATGATCTGGATGTGATACAGCTAGCTGACTGGATCATTGAACTTGGTCCTGAAGGCGGGGAGTGCGGTGGTCAGATTGTTTTCTCCGGAAGCATCGACGCGCTCAGAGCAACAAACGAGACAGCAACTCAAAGAGCGCTATCGGATCTCACTTAGGGCATGATCCAGATCAAATCCGCTGGGAGTTTGATAAGCCCTGAGTTTGAATTCAGGCAAAATTGAGAAAAGATGATCGAAGATGTCTGCCTGAATGTTTTCGTAGTTAACCCATTTTATGTCATTGGTAAACGCATACAACTGGATTGGAATTCCTGTTTGCGTGGGTTCAAGCTGACGGACAAGAAGTGTCATTCCCTTTGAGTGTATTTTAGGGTGATTCTTAAGATAAGCGACGCAGTAGGCGCGGAAGGTGCCGATGTTGGTCAATCGGCGACCATTAATAAGTTCGGAAAGATCATTGGAGACATTGGAATTGTGCGCCTTTATCTCTTCCAGTTTTCCATTGAGGTAACTTTCAAGGATACGGATTTTTTTGAACCGTTCCAGCAGTTCTTCATCGGCAAACTGAATACTTCTAAGATCAATATTGATGGATCGTTTGATCCGGCGTCCACCCGACTGGCTCATTCCGCGCCAGTTTTTAAAAGAATCCGATATGAGGGAGTATGTCGGAATGGTTGTTATTGTCTTATCCCAGTTTTGTACCTTCACGGTTGTTAGGGAGACGTCAATTACATCGCCGTCAGCACCACGATTCGGCATTTCAATCCAGTCGCCGACCACAACCATGTTATTTACAGATAGCTGAAATCCGGCAACCAGGCCCAGAATGGCATCCTTGAAAATGAGGAGCAAAATGGCAGTGACAGCGCCAAGACCCGAAAAGAAAACAATCGGAGACTTACCTAAAATAGCAGAAAGTACAAAAATAAAACCAATCAGATTGATGGCCAGTTTTGCTGCTTGAATAAAACTCTTGGAGGGAAAGCGCTTACCTATTGCCAGTTGATCCCAGGTTGCACGCAGCAGGTTCAGAGTACTGTCGATGATCAACAATACGATGATTATCAGGTAGGTATTAACCACTGTCTTTGAAGCTGCTATAATCTGAGCATGTCCTTCAAAAAAAAGTGGAGTCAGGAAATGCACAACTGCAGCTGGCAGTATATGCGAGCAGCGAACAATGATGCCGTGTTCAACGAGTGCATCATCCCATTTGTTAGCCGATGAATCCTTAACAAAGGGATTAACAACAGCGAAGATAAATCGTTTTGTCACATAGTAAGTAAGCCAGACAATCAGGGCTAGAAACACTAGCGACAGTGACAGAGCCAAAATCTCGGAAAGTTTTGCAGGAAGCTGCAAATCTAGTAGCCAATTTTGAATAACTTCTACAATCATATACTAGTGCAAATGAATGTATGCGATTGAATTACAAACATTAATTATTTCCGATATTGTTATCATCGAGTCGACCTTTCAGTTTTGTGTGAAGCTTAAGCCTCTGGATTTCTGCTTCCAAAAAGAGAGAAAACTTTTCAAAACGAGTCAGGACATTGCTAGTTTCGAGGAGATCCAGTTTGAGCTCTTTTGAAAGACAAAGTGTATAGATAGCCAGATCAAGCATGTGTTCGGGATTATCGACATTGCTCAAAAAAAGAAAGATTTCCTTTGGAATGTCTGCACCTAACTTACGTTGAATTTGAATTAGGCTAACCAGTTGTTTCTTCATCGAATCAATTTGTTCTTCAGTGCCTCCCGGATCACTTATTATCGGTTCAATGACAGCTCTTCGATATGGACTGTCGCTTATGATTGACCCAAATTTGACTCGAGCAACACCCTGGAGTATCAAATTCAGATTACCATCTGCATTCTTTTTGCAGGCTCGTATAATGCCTATGCCGGCAATAGGGTGAAATGGTTCTTTATCCGCTATTTCCTTTGTTTGTTCATCAAGCGTTGCAACGGCAAAAAAACGGTTCGAGTGTAAAACATCATTCAGCATTTTCTTATAGCGCGGCTCAAAAATGAACAAAGGCATAATTGCCTGAGGAAAAAGTACAGCATCCTTTAGCGTTATAAGTGGGACTTCGTTGGGGATTTCAATATTTTCAATCATCTATTTTTCTATAGTTATCAATTATCTCCTTGTATCAAGGCCATCGACTTTAATTTTTAAGAAAAAACCAGTCAGAAGGGTGTTCCGAACCATGAGTGTGCCACACTATGTGACAAAATTAAATGTAGGTGTGTCACGGCTTGTGCCGAACTGACTCAATTTACTGTGCCAATATAGAAGGGGTAGTCGTCTCCGGATCCTTAAGCTTTTAATTATCATAATGTTATGGAAAATAGAATTCTTGGCATCAGAATTGCTATGTAAAAGGCATGTCAAAAATAATTGGAATCGATCTGGGAACAACAAATTCATGTATGTCAGTTATGGAAGGCGGTGAAGCCACTGTTATTCCAAACTCGGAAGGTGCTCGCACAACACCTTCAATTGTAGCATTTGCAAAAAATGGTGAACGTCTTGTTGGTCAAGCTGCAAAACGGCAGGCAGTTACTAACCCCAGTAACACCATATTTTCTGCAAAACGTTTGGTTGGCCGGAAATTTTCAGAAGTTCAGGAAGAGGCAAAAAGTCTTCCGTATGAAATTGTTAAGGGTAAAAATGGTGATGCGTATATCGAATGCGATGTAAATGGAAAGAAAGAGCAGTTCGCCCCCGAGCAGATATCAGCAATGATTTTGCAAAAGCTCAAAGCAGATGCTGAGGCTTATCTTGGAGAGAGCGTAACTGAAGCTGTAATCACAGTGCCGGCATATTTTAACGATGCACAAAGACAGGCGACCAAAGATGCCGGTCAAATTGCTGGTCTTGAGGTTAAACGTATTATCAATGAGCCAACTGCAGCCGCACTTGCTTATGGATTGGATAAAGGCCAAAATGAGCTGATTGCAGTTTACGATCTTGGTGGAGGTACGTTTGACGTTTCTATCCTGGAAATCGGTGATGGTGTTTTTGAAGTAAAAGCAACACACGGGGACACACATCTGGGAGGTGACAATTGGGATAGTGCTTTGATTGATTATCTCATTGAAGAATTTAAGAAAGAGCAGGGGATTGATCTAAGATCCGACAAAATGGCTTTGCAGCGGCTTAAAGAAGAAGCTGAAAAAGCCAAGATTGCGCTCTCGTCTGCACAGAGTACCGACGTAAATCTCCCCTTTATCACAGCAGACGCAAGTGGGCCCAAGCATTTAAATATACAGCTTTCGCGTTCCAAGCTGGAGCAGATTTGTGACAATCTTTATCAAAGAACGGTGGCTCCGTTTAAGGAGTGTCTGGAAGCTTCCGGCCACACTGCTTCGGATATTAACGAACTTGTACTTGTAGGTGGAATGACCCGTTCGCCCAAAGTGGTTGAGATCGCCGCTGAATTGACCGGAAAAGCTCCGCACAAAGGCGTAAATCCCGACGAAGTGGTCGCAATTGGTGCGGCAATACAAGGTGGTGTGTTACAAGGCGATGTGCGTGATGTTCTCCTACTGGACGTCACACCGCTTACACTCTCAATTGAAACTGCCGGCGGTGTCGCAACAGCAATGATCGAGCGCAACACGACAATTCCCACAAAGAAGAGTCAGACTTTCTCAACATACGCAGACAATCAAACTGCTGTTGATGTCAATGTATTACAAGGCGAACGCCCGATGGCAAAAGACAACAAAACACTCGGAAATTTCCGTTTGGATGGCATCCCCACGGCTGCTCGAGGAGTTCCGCAGATCGAAGTCACATTCGACATTGACGCTAACGGTATACTAAATGTTAGTGCCAAGGATAACGGTACTGGTAAAGTGCAACATATCACCATCACAGGTTCTTCGGGTCTCGACAAGGACGAGGTCGAAAAACTTAAACGTGAAGCAGAAGCTCACGCAGCCGAAGACGAAGCATTCAAGTCCAAGGTTGAGTCTCGCAACGAACTGGACAGCATTGTCTATCAGGCCGAAAAGCAGCTTAGTGATCTGGGTGATAAGATTCCTGCAGACAAAAAAACCGAACTCGAAGCAGCGATTGCTGAAGGTAAGGCGGTTTTGGAAAATCAGGATGCAGATGCTGAAGCCTTAAAAGCTCCGAAAGAGAAAATCACCAGTATCCTACAGTCATTTGCTGAAGAAATGTACAAGCAACAAGCAGCCGATGATACTGCCGATGGTACCACTGAAGCAGGCTCCCCAGAGGCGGACGGCGATGCTGCCTCCGAACCGAAGCAACCAGAAGCCGTAGATGCAGACTTCGAAGTTGTTGACGACGATAACGACAAATAGAATCTCAATTCTCCTGTGCGTAAAAACATCTGTTGGCACGCACCCTACAGGAATAACAAACACCTAATCCAAAAAAACTAGCAATGAAAATTAAACCACTTGGTAACAACGTACTACTAAGGCGCATCGAAGAAGATGAGCAAGTCCGAGACGGCATCATCATACCTGATTCCGCCAAAGAAAAACCTCAGGAAGCTGAGATCATCGAGGTTGGCACCGGGAAAATAGACCCCAATGGTAACCTTATTCCTATTGAAGTAAAACCTGGCGATCGAGTTATCGTCCCTAGCTATGGGGGTACAAACATCAAAATTGATGGTGTGACTCATACACTTCTTACTTACGATACCGTATTGGCTGTCGTTAAATAATATTACCTATCTAATTTTAATCTAACCAAACAAATCACATTATTATGGCTAAACAAATTCTATTTGATGAAGGCGCCCGCAAAAAAATATTGAAGGGCGTGGAAACACTCTCAAGAGCTGTTAAAGTAACACTCGGGCCCAAGGGTCGCAATGTACTGATCGACAGAAAATTTGGCGCACCTACAGTGACCAAGGACGGTGTATCCGTCGCCAAAGAAATTGATCTTGCGGATCCTTTCGAAAACATGGGTGCCCAAATGGTGCGTGAAGTTGCCTCCAAGACAGCTGACTCTGCTGGTGATGGCACTACAACTGCAACTGTACTGGCAGAATCTATCTACCGCGAGGGTATCAAAAACGTAGCCGCTGGTGCGAATCCGATCTACCTTAAACGCGGCGTGGACAAAGCAGTAGCAGCCGCTACGGCAGCTTTTGCAAAACAAAGCAAAAAGGTAAAAGATAGCGAAGAAATTCGTCAGGTCGCAACCGTATCTGCTAACTGGGACTCTGAAATCGGTAATATTATTGCCGAAGCCATGGAAAAAGTTGGCAAAGACGGCACAATCACCGTCGAGGAAGCAAAAGGTATCGAAACATCGTTGGATGTCGTCGAAGGTATGCAATTTGATAAAGGTTATCTCTCACCATACTTTTGCACAAATGCTGAATCTCAGGAAGTTAATTTTGAAGATGCACACATCCTCATCCACGAGAAAAAAATCAGTAACTTGCATGACATTCTTCCACTGTTACAATCAGTAGCCAAGACCAACAAACCATTGTTGATCATTGCTGAAGATGTCGAAGGTGAGGCACTCGCAGCACTTGTTGTCAACAAACTGCGTGGTACACTGAACATTGCTGCTGTAAAAGCACCTGGTTTTGGTGATCGCCGCAAATCAATGCTCGAAGACATCGCCGTACTGACCGGTGGTCGCTGTATCACTGAAGATCTCGGTATCAAACTTGAGAACGTACAGTTAAGTGATCTTGGTAAAGCAAAGCGCATTACTATAGACAAGGAAAGCACTATAATTGTCGAAGGTGGTGGTAAAGCAGCTGAAATCCAGGGTCGGGTAAAACAGATTCGCCATCAGATCGAAGCAACAACTTCCGATTACGATCGTGAAAAGCTTCAGGAGCGTCTTGCAAAGATCGCTGGTGGTGTCGCTGTCATCAATGTTGGTGCACAGACCGAACCCGAGATGAAAGAGAAAAAAGACCGCGTTGACGATGCACTACACGCAACTCGCGCAGCTGTTGAAGAAGGTATCCTCCCAGGTGGTGGTGTTGCACTTCTTCGTGCTGCCGGTGCGATTGAGAAAGCAGCTAGTGAACTCGAAGGCGACGAAGCTCTTGGCGCCTGGATCGTACGCCGCGCAATCGAATCCCCACTTCGTCAGCTCTGTATGAATGCTGGTGTAGAAGGATCTCTGGTTGTTGCAGAAGTACTCAAATCCAAAGGTCCAAACGGTTACAACGTTGCCACAGGCGAATATGTAGATTTGCTCAAAGCTGGCATCGTCGATCCTGCCATGGTGACCCGCACTGCTCTGCAGAATGCTGGCTCAGTCGCTGGATTGTTGCTCACTACAGAGTGCATGGTTACAGATGCACCTGATGAGAATGACAAATCTGGTGGCGACATGGGCGGCATGGGCGGCATGGGTGGTATGGGCGGTATGGGCGGCATGATGTAGTCCTGCCAAACATCGCTTATAATCCTCTTATAATCGTTTTGCAAAAGCTCTGGTCGCAACTGTGACCAGAGCTTTTTTTTGGTTGGTTATGTAGCAACAGCGACAGAGCGTTGTTTCCCATGGTTCTTATTTGTTGAACAAAGTGACAAAGACACGTACTACACCAATTCAGGAAAGTTTTGGCAGAATGTTGCAGAGTTTCCGAAAAGGTCTTGAACTTCCGAGTTTAATTCACGATTGGTTATTGAATAATATAAAGCTCAAGTGCAAATATTGAGGGCAATTTGCTTGAGCAATCCGTATTGATTTTCACAGTATTTCTCATGATCGAGCTCAGTATAGACGTTTTTTTTCTTTGGTATCTTGCGTGCGGCTTTTCGCTCATACTTTCATTGTGGTTTTACTACGACTGGAAGCTGGCACATCAATACGAAGCTCTGCGATCAAAGGTGATCTATCATTGTATCAAATGTGGTCAAATTTACGCTGAATCGAATAACAATGAAGAATCCGATTGCCCTCAGTGTAAATTTACAAATGGCCGTTTGCGTTTTTAGCACAGCCGCACAAGAAGCGTTGTTTAATCTTTCCTTTAAAATTTTATGTCAGATCATATTGCAGTACTTGATTTTGGTTCCCAATACACACAGGTGATAGCCCGACGCATCCGCGAGGCGAGCGTACTTTCTCGGATTTATCCTTATAATACATCGGCCAGCGTACTTGAGGAGAATGGAGTCAGAGGTATTATTTTGTCAGGTGGGCCCTCTTCGGTGTTAGTTGAAAACGCTCCGCTTCCGGACAAAGAAATCTTTGAAATGGGACTACCCGTGCTGGGTATTTGTTACGGTGAGCAATTGATGGCCCATTTGCTGGGTGGAAAAGTTGGGAAAAGTACAGAGCGCGAATTCGGACATGGCACACTCAATATCAAAACAAAGGGCAGTTTATTCGAGGGACTTCCCGATACTCTGCGTGTCTGGAATTCGCACGGCGACCGTTTGGAACAGCTTCCAGATGGATTTGAAGCAATTGCCGCCACCGAAAATTCACCTTACGCAACAATTCAGGACCCCCAGCGCAAATTTTACGGCATGCAGTTTCATCCCGAAGTCGCTCATTCGGAACTGGGCACGGAGATTATTGCCAATTTCCTTTTCAAGGTCTGTGGTTGCAAAACCAACTGGTCCATCGCCAATTTCATCGAAGAAAGTGTCCAAAAAATAAAAAATACTGTTGGCGATGAACATGTCATACTCGGGCTTTCCGGCGGCGTGGATTCATCCGTTGCAGCTGCGCTAATCCACAAGGCTATTGGTAAACAACTCACCTGCGTATTTGTTGATAACGGCCTCCTGCGATTACACGAACGCGAGCAGGTAGAAAAGCTTTACAGCGATCATTTCCAACTGGATGTGCGTGTTGCAGATAGAGCAAATCTCTTCTTGGAGCGTCTCGTAAACGTTTCTGATCCAGAGACCAAACGCAAGATCATCGGCAACACGTTTGTCGAGGTTTTTGATGACGCGGTTAGTCAACTTAAGGAGAAAGGGAACTACACCTTTCTAGCTCAGGGAACACTGTATTCCGATGTGATTGAATCGGTTGCGATTGACGGCAGTCCCGCAGCGTTGATCAAAAGCCATCATAACGTCGGAGGGCTTCCGGAAAAAATGGATTTAAAACTGTTGGAACCCTTGCGTGAATTGTTCAAAGACGAAGTTCGCGAACTGGGTACGCAACTGGGGTTGCCTAAAGAAGTTGTCTGGCGCCAGCCTTTCCCGGGCCCCGGTCTGGGGGTTCGCATCATGGGATCGATTCAGGAGTCAAATCTTGAAGTTTTGCGCAAAGCAGACGCGATCTTACAGGAAGAAATGATGGCGGCGGATCTTTACCACAAAGTATGGCAATCGTTTTGTGTGTTTTTGCCGGTCAAGACAGTTGGCGTTATGGGCGATGAACGCACCTATGAAAATGTGATTGCGCTTCGAATTGTTGAGAGCCTGGATGCAATGACCGCCGACTGGGCGCGTGTTCCCTATGATGTGCTACGCTCGATATCGAGTAGAATTATAAACGAAGTTACAGGCTGTAATCGCGTGGTGCTGGACATCAGTTCAAAGCCTCCCAGTACAATTGAGTGGGAATAGTAAGCAGAACTCTTATATTTGTAGTTTGTCTAAAACATTCTCCGTTTTTATCTGTCAGAGGATGTAAGTATGAAAAAATCGTTCGTGTTATATCTGCTTCTTTTTGCAACGCTGCTGGTCGCCTCTGAAAAGCCGGCCGAGGTTGAGGCAATCATCAAAGATGCACGTTCCACAGCTGGTTCGGAAGCAGATCTGAACAGTCTGGTCACCTTAAAAATGAGTGGGATTATCAAGCCCGTGAAGTTGGATCAGCCGACCGCGCGTTTTCTTTTGATTGCCCGAAAACCTTGTTCACAACGCCTTGAAGTACATATTGAGAACATGGTTGAGACAACCCTTCTGCAAGGCGATTCAGGCTGTTTTATTCGTTCAAATCCGAGTGATGCCGACAAACATTCTCAGTTTCGCAAGATGACTGCCGAGGAAATTTGTCGAATGACTTTTAATACACGACAGCTTTTCAACTTTTACAGAGAGGATTCTGGAAATGGTGAGTCTGTCGACTACAGGGGAATCGAGCAGTGGCGTGGAGCTGATTGTTATAAACTAGTTTATTCTTCTTCGGATGGTATCTCGGCGACACGCTATTTCTCAGTCGCTCGCAAAGAATTGGTTTCTACAATTACAGACAAAGGAGTGGAAAATGTAGAAGTCGGCAGACAAGTTGTGAACGGCATTCAGTTTCCAAAACAAATCGAGTACTACGAAGCCGGTAATCTCCTGCATACTCTCGTCCTTGAGACGATCGAAGTGAATAAACCGCTGCAGGCCGGCATCTTTAACATCCCTTTCGCTTGGGAAACAAAGTAGCGGCTCGGTCTTGCGGATTGTGCCATACTTGGTTTTCTTCCTGATTATGCAAAAACTTAGTTTTTCAGACACACCACAATTTTTTGACTCCCTCGGCAATTTTTGCGATTCAGTCATTCATTCTGCCGACGTATCCGAAACGGTTGCAAATGTCCTTGCCAAGATAAAAGACAATGGCGACAAAGCTGTGCTTGAATACACACGGCAGTTTGATGGAGCAAAACTGACTGCAAAAAAAATGCAGGTGACCGCCGACGAGTTGAAAACATCTGCGAAGGCCCTGACTTCCGAACAACGAGGTGCGATCCGCCAAGCCGTCAATCAAGTAAAGGACTTTCATAAAAAAACGCTCCCTGAAAACTGGAAAACTAAGAATGCTCAGGGCGGAATCGTAGGTGAGCGATTTTACCCGATTCGGCGAGTCGGATTATACATTCCCGGAGGAAACGTGCCGCTGGTTTCGACCGTGGTGATGACCGCAGTATTGGCAAAGCTGGCGAAATGTCCCGAAATCTGCGTTTGTACACCACCTGGAGCCGACGGGACCGTAGCGCCGGAAATACTGGCAGTCCTCTCAATGATTGGTATCCAAGAGGTATACAAAGTTGGTGGTGCGCAGGCAGTGGGTGCGATGGCATATGGAACGAAGTCCATCCCTGCGGTAGACAAAGTTTTCGGGCCTGGAAATGCCTACGTTATGGAAGCAAAGCGTCAGGTGCTGGGCACCGTTGGTATTGACCTGTTGCCGGGGCCGAGCGAAGTCATGATCATTGCCGATGCAGGTGCCAATCCCGTTCATGTTGCGGCTGATTTACTGGCTCAGGCGGAGCACGGCAGTGGCAAAGAGATCATCTATTTTGCCACTACCAGCAAAGTGCTATTGGGTGGCGTTGAACAGGCGCTTGCCGAACAGCTTACCGAATGTTCCCATATAACAAGTTGTGAAAGAGTCCTTGAATCACGCTTCTTGACCGTGCTTTGCAATAACTTGAAACAGACAGCAAAAGTTGCCAACTACATTGCCCCTGAACACCTGGAACTACAGGTTGCAGATAAATCAATCAATGAACTGACCCGGCAAATAACAACTGCCGGCGCTATTTTACAAGGCTATATGACGCCGACTGTTATCGGCGATTTTACTGCCGGCCCAAGTCATACATTGCCCACCGGGCGTGCCGGACGATTTTACAGCGGACTTCAGGCGATCGACTTCATGCGCCGTTCCAGTATAGTGCGTTACAACAAGAAAAGCCTCATCCGTGCGGCGCCGGTCGTGGAAACCTTTGCCCGTATGGAAAAGCTCGATGCCCATGGCCGATCTCTAACGGTCCGGCTTTGAAATCTTCAAGAATGCGAGTCAAAAGCAGTTAATCTTTTGAGGAATTTCATACGGGGTATTGCATATTAAGTATGCCCTTATTCGTCTTCCGGTAACTCTAAGTCTGCATCTAAGTCATCCTTATTGGTCTCGGATTTGGATTTCGTGTTTACAGATGGTGTTCCCTTGTCAGCTTCTTTTGTGCCTTCGGATGCCTTACCTGATTCTGATCCCTGGGAAAGTTTGCCGAGGAATTCAGGTAGTTCTATACCGGCGCTTTTGGTAATTTCGTGCAGTGGTGGCAGTGAACCTACGATCCCGGAGAGAAAATCGGCAGTACTGCCTTTGCTGTCCTTACTTTTGCCACTATCCCATACAGTTACCTTATCAATCTTGAGGTTGGAAATCGCTCTGGCCTGTTCTTCAACCAGCTTAGGTAACTGCTCAATCATGAGAAGCATGGAGGCTAGTTGTTTGTCATTGTTAGCGGAACTAACAATAGCGCCAAATCCTTTTGCTTTCTTGGTCAGCAATTGTTCCACACCTTCCGCTTCAGCCAGAAGGTTCAAGCGTGTTCCGTCCGCTTTGGCAGTCAGTTCAAAACGAAGACCATCTGCTTCAGCTTGTTTTACCGCTTTCAAACCATCTGCTTCTGCCTGCTTCTCCAGTCGAACGGCATCCGCTTCACCCATTTGTATGCGGCGGATGGATTCAGCGCGTGCATCGGCATCGACGATTGCTTTTTCTTTGTCAATCTCAGCGGGCACGATGATATTTGCCTGCTGTGTCGCTTTTTCACGCTTGGCGCGTTCGATTTCTGAAATCTGCTCGGCTGCGTAGGCCTCCTTTAGGGCCTGTGCTGCTTTGACTTTTTCAGCAGCGGAGGCACTGCGTTCGGCTTCAGCTTCTTTAACACGTCGGTCAGCATTTGAATTAGCGATTTCAACTGTAGCCTGATTCTCACCTTCGGTTGCCTTGGCGTTGGCATCTGCAACCTTAATACGTTGGTCGCGCGAGGCATCCGCTGCACCGATGTCTCCATCGCGTTCTGCTTCGGCCACTTTGACCTTGGCTTCTGCGATTGCTTTTGAAGCAGCTTCCTGGCCCAGTGCGTCAATGTAGCCTGATTCATCAGTAATGTCCTGAACATTTACGTTGATCAGCCGAAGGCCAACTTTCTTGAGTTCTACCTCAACGCCGGTTGAAATGTTTGCGATGAGTTTGTCACGGTCAGCATTGATCTCTTCAATGTCCATGGTTGCGATGACGACACGCATCTGACCAAAGATGATGTCTTTTGCCAGCTCCTTGATCTCGGTGAGACCCAGGCCCAGCATACGTTCGGCAGCGTTTTCCATGACACCCGGTTCCGTGGACACACCAACTGTGAAGGTGGATGGGGTGTTGACGCGAATATTCTGCTTGGAAAGAGCACCTTCCAGTCGGATGTCGATCGGGAGTGGTGTCAGATCGAGCCATTGGTAAGCCTGGATAACTGGTATGATGAATGCCGCACCTCCATGAAGGCACTTTGCGGATCTGCCACCGGCCACTTTACCATAGACGACCAGCAATCGATCAGAGGGGCATCGTTTGTAACGACTGGCAAACGCTGCCAAAACCCCCATGAAAAAGAATACCAGGATTGAAACGAGAATTAGAAATTCCATAATAAGGTGTATTAATATTTGAGGTTATAGACGAGTCTCCAGGATGTGAAAGTAAGTAAATTAAAGTGATTCGACGATGAAAGAAGAAGGGCTGTTGATGCCGACTATACGAACTCTCTCGCCAGGTTTTACCGCACCTTCGTCAACTTTACGAGCGCTGGCGACAGTCAAACGGCCCTGAATCATTATCTGTATTTGTCCGCCACCATCTTCGTTTTTGCCTGGTAGTGTTACATAGACAGTCGCTTCTTCACCGATGACGCTACTGTAGTCAAGATTACCCGAGGATTGTAGCTTTAGCAGCTTCCGTAACATATAAAGCATGGCCAGCATGGAACAAAATCCAAAAACTGCCGCGACAAGAGTACTGACAAATACGGAGTTGCCACCCTTGATTAGAACCACTCCCATCCATCCGAAAGCCAGGAAAAAGGCGGCTAGAGTCTGTGACGAAAAAAGTCCGATGCCCGAATCGGTTGGCTGGCCTTCACCGATATCTACGTCGAATCCACTTTCCAGACCATCTGTATCAAAGCCAATAAGTGTCATCAGCATTTGGAGAACAACGACCATTAGACCAACAAGACCTATTCCGTAGAAAACTTTTAATTCAAGAGATAAACTGGACCACCATTCAATCATCGAAGTCTTGACCATAAGTTGATGCTTAATGATTGAAAGCAAAAACAGCCAAATGTTTTAAAAATGTATAAACGATCAGCGGAGCTTTGCGTAAGCCGGGTTAAACTAAAAATAATGCTTGCGAATCGATTTAAGAGAGCTGTGATTAGAAAACATGCAATTTACTCTTCTCGTTCTTGCCGCCGGTATGGGCAGTCGTTACGGAAGTCTTAAGCAAATGGATCCTGTGGGGCCAAGTGGTGAGACCGTTCTTGATTATTCGGTTTACGATGCGATCCGTGCCGGTTTTAACAAGGTTGTCTTCGTGATCCGACACGACTTCGAGGAGGCGTTCAAGTCGACGATTGGTTCAAAATTTAAAAACACGATAGAAGTCGACTACGCCTTTCAGGAGTTGGAAGATTTGCCAGATGGCTACACCGTACCTTCAGGTCGCCAGAAGC
The DNA here is from genome assembly GCA_963922575.1 of uncultured Opitutia bacterium. Classification (GTDB taxonomy): domain Bacteria; phylum Verrucomicrobiota; class Verrucomicrobiia; order Opitutales; family Coraliomargaritaceae; genus Lentimonas. The sequence continues at coordinate 5,412 of CAWUII010000007.1, read as the reverse complement.
CCTGGGGGACTGCGCATGCGGTCCGAGCCGCCCGCAATAAGATCGATACGCCGTTTGCCGTTATCAATGCCGATGATTTTTACGGTCAGGACGCGTATGTGCAGATTGTACGTCACTTTTCTAAGAGCATTGATGTAAATCAATTACATCTTTGCATGGTGGGCTACCCATTACAAAACACGCTTTCTAAAAATGGCACCGTCAATCGCGGGATTTGTCGCATTGAAAACCGCATGTTGCTTGATGTGGAAGAACATCTGGATATTGGTATTGGTGTGGATGGTCGGATTTCGGGCAGTAACTCAAGCAAAGAGTCTGCTGAACTCTCACCAGCAGCCTTGGTATCCATGAATTTCTGGGGCTTTACGCCGGCACTTTTTCCTGAAATCGAGAGGAATTTTATTGAATTCCTGAAGACACAAGGAGAGGCGCTCAAGTCCGAGTGTTATCTCCCGACTGTGGTCAATGAATTGATCCAATCCCGTAAAGCTGAATGTGCTGTTACTGAAACTAATTGCACTTGGTTCGGAGTGACTTATCCCGATGACAAACCATATATGCAGACAAGTATTGCCGATCTAGTTAAAAAAGGACTTTATCCTGAAAAACTATAGGGTGTCGCAGATGTCTCCGGTGCTGCATAGTATCCTATGCTAAAAAACCGTCAGACAGTTTCAAATTCAGTGATTGCAGGTTTGAGATCAGATGTTTTGTATCTGTTAACATATACGAAATGCCGTAAATGACTAATTTCTGCGGCTCAAAACCAATGCTGTAAATATGTGTGCTAAAATCAGGAAAAACGAGGCTTTGGATTTTCATGCATCCAAGCCCGCCGGAAAAATTGAAGTGACTCCCACAAAGCCCTTGAGCAGTCAGCACGATCTGGCGCTGGCTTACTCACCTGGAGTCGCAGAACCGTGCAACGAAATTGCCAAGGATACGGAACAGGTATACCGCTATACAGCAAAAGGAAATTTAGTAGGCGTTATCTCAAACGGTACAGCGGTACTGGGTTTGGGTAATATCGGTCCGGAAGCTTCAAAGCCCGTAATGGAGGGCAAGGGGGTGTTGTTCAAGAAATTCGCCGGTATCGATGTGTTCGACATTGAGATTGCAGAAACTGACCCGGACAAATTCATTCAGATTGTCAAAAGCCTGGAGCCAACCTTTGGGGGAATCAATTTAGAGGACATCAAGGCACCGGAGAGTTTCAAAATCGAGCGGGAGTTGCGCAAGCAGATGAATATTCCTGTGATGCATGATGACCAGCACGGCACGGCCATTATTTCATCAGCCGCCTTGATCAATGCCCTGAAGATTAACGGCAAAGAAATCGACGAAATTACCATCGTAGTGAGCGGAGCCGGTGCAGCTGCGATTGCCTGCACCGATCTGTATACATCGCTGGGAGTTCGCCGGGAAAACATCCTGATGATCGACAGTAAGGGCGTAATCAAAAAGTCACGTGGCAACCTGGATGAAACAAAGGCGCGCTATGCCACCGATCGCGAGGATGTGAATACTCTGGAAGAGGCGATGGAAGGCGCAGACATGTTTCTGGGACTTTCCATCGGCAACATTCTCCAGCCTGAAGCGATCATGAAAATGGCCAAAGACCCGATCGTATTTGCACTCGCCAATCCGGACCCGGAGATTGCCTATGATCTGGCTATGGCTGCGCGCGATGATATTATCATGGCCACAGGGCGGTCGGATCATCCGAACCAGGTGAACAACGTTCTGGGATTTCCATATATATTTAGAGGGGCACTCGATGTGCGTGCTACGGCTATCAACGAGGAGATGAAACTAGCTGCGGTCAAGGCGCTTGCCAATCTGGCGGAGGCCTCTGTTCCTGAAATGGTGCTTAAGGCGTACGCGCAAAAAACGATACGATTTGGCCCTGAATATCTGATTCCAAAGCCGTTGGATCCCAGATTGATTACGGTCATCTCGCCAGCAGTGGCCAGAGCTGCGATGGAAACCGGCGTAGCACGTGTTAAAATAGAAGACTGGAAAAAATATGAAGAGGATCTTCAGGAGCGTATCGGCATTGATCAAAGACTGATATCCAGGATCGTCACACGCGCTCGTAAAGATCCAAAACGGGTGGTTTTTGCTGAAGCGGATGATGTAAATGTCTTAAAAGCCGCCCAGATGTCGAAAGATGAAGGAGTGGCGATTCCAATATTACTGGGTGATCGCGATAAGATTCAGGAGTTAATCAGGGCCAATGAACTGAATGAACTGCTGGATTGTGAGATCATCAATCCTTATGAGGAAAATGAGAAAGTTGCCCAATACGCTCGGCATTTTCATGACTTGAGAAAGCGAAAAGGAATAACGCTCAAATCGGCAACTACCTCGATGAAGCGAAGCAGAAACCACTTTGGCTCCATGATGGTAAGGCTGGGCGAAGCGGATGCCTTGATTTCCGGTTTGTCCAATGATTACCCACGCACAATATTGCCTGCCCTGGAGATCATTGGAGTAGAGGAAGGAACCAACCGTGTGGCCGGCATGTACATCATTAGCAACCGCAAGGAGAACTTCTTTTTTGCAGACACTACGGTCAATCTCAATCCCACTGCCGAGGAGTTAGTAGACATCATTGGACTAACGACGCGGGTGGTCAGGTTCTTTGATACCGAGCCCAGAATCGCAATGCTTTCCTATTCCAATTTCGGATCGAATCGCGGAGAAGTCCCGGTGAAAGCCGCCAAGGCTGTAGAACTTGCAAAGCAAAAATGGCCTGAGCTGGTGATCGATGGAGATATTCAGGCCAATGTGGCACTTAATCGTGAAATTCTGGAGGAAAACTACCCATTCAGTGACTTGGCCAAAAATCCGGCAAATACTCTAATCTTTCCTGATCTGGCATCGGGTAACATTGCCTACAAGCTTCTGATGGAAGTGGGTGGAGCGGAAGCGATAGGCCCGGTATTGATGGGTATGAAAAAATCGATACACGTATTACAAGTCGGTAGCAGCGTACGTGAGATCTTCAACATGGTAGCTATAGCTGTGGTCGATGCACAGGTAAAAGAAGCGACCGAAAGACCGGTTTAATGGCTATCACGTTATTGATTAACTGTGGAGATTATCCTCTTTAAATTCCAGTATTGCAGCTTTGAATCCGTATATTTTATAAAACCAATATGTCCAAAACACCTGAAATCGATATCGACTATGTTGCCAATCTTGCGCGCCTGGAACTTACAGAAGCTGAAAAAACAAAACTCGGGCCCCAGCTAAAAGACATTCTTGGTTACTTCGATAAGCTTAATGAAATCGATGTAGAGGGTGTTGAGCCAATGGCGCATGCGCATCGTGTTTTCAATGTGTGGCGTGAAGGTGACGAGCCAGGTGAGACCTACAATCCTGAAGTTCTTACGCAGATGGCTCCAGAGCACCGTGAAAATCAGGTGGTAGTACCTAAGGTGGTAGAGTAGGCGTTAACAACTTATTTGTAATCCGCAGATGAGCACTAAATTACACAGATTTTCCGAGTACATTGCTAGATTTAATCTATGTCCATCTGCGCAAATCTATTGATAAAACCTTCTTCATATGTCCGACCTTAATTACAAAACCATTACTGAACTCGCAGCCATGTTGGCTGCCGGAGAGACATCTTCCGTTGCAATTACCCGGGCGGTAATCGACCGCACTGCTGCGGTGGACGACCGGATAAAGGCGTTTCTCCACACGGATGCAGAGGACGCGCTGGCGCAGGCAAAAGCTTCGGATGAGCGTCGTGCTGCGGGCAATGCGATCGGGCCTTTGGATGGAATTCCAATCGGTATTAAAGATATCCTTGCAGTCAAAGATCAGCCGCTGCAATGCGCTTCAAAAATGCTGGAGAACTACGTTTCGCCCTTTGATGCAACCTGCATTGGCAAGTTGCGCGATGCCGGGGCAGTCATTTGGGGTAGGATTAACATGGACGAGTTTGCCATGGGCTCCTCAACCGAGAACTCTGCCTATCAGACAACTGCCAATCCCTGGGACTTGGAAACGATCCCAGGCGGGTCTTCCGGCGGCAGCGCAGCAGCGGTTGCTGCAGGTGAAGCGATTGCCGCATTGGGCACAGATACCGGTGGATCCATACGCCAACCGGCAGCATTGTGTGGTGTGGTGGGAATGAAACCAACCTACGGGCTCGTTTCGCGATATGGTCTGGTCGCATTTGCATCTTCGCTGGACCAGGTAGGTCCGCTGACGCGAACGGTTGAAGATGCGGCGCTTCTGCTACAGGCGATGCTTGGCAAGGATCCACTGGACTCAACATCAATTGAATCTCCGGAAATACCTGATTATTCGGCTGCACTGAAGACTCAGACCGGGCCGTGGAGATTGGGTGTGCCGCGACAGTTTTTCGAAAAAGGCATTGATCCGGAAGTGAAAGCGGCAGTTGAGCAGGCGGTTGAATGGTACGCAAAACAGGGATGTGAAATCATTGACGTTCCATTGCCGCATTCAGATTTGGCAGTTTCGGTGTACTATATCATCGCGACCGCCGAAGCATCGTCAAATCTTGCCCGGTTCGATGGCGTGCGTTACGGACACCGCAGTCCGGATGCCAGCGATGCGTACTCATTGTTTACCAAAAGCCGCGGCGAAGGCTTTGGCGAGGAGGTCAAACGGCGCATTATCCTTGGCACATATGTCCTGAGTTCCGGTTACTATGACGCCTATTACCTGAGGGCGCAAAAAGTACGCCGTTTGATATTGGGTGATTTCGAGAAGGCCTTTGAACAGGTGGATGCCATACTGACACCGACCTCGCCGACACCGGCCTTTAAGCGTGGTGAGCGTACGGATGATCCACTGGCAATGTATCTGAGTGATATTTACACCATCTCAGTTAATCTTGCCGGCCTTCCTGCAATTTCAATACCTGCTGGATTTACCAAAAACAAACTGCCCATCGGTTTGCAGGTGATTGGTAAAGCATTCGGGGAAGCCGAGATGTTCGCGGTGGCAAACGCCTTTGAGCAAGCACATCCGTATTGGGAGCAGAAACCGGAGCTCTGATTAATCCTTGGAAGAGGACAGGGAAGTGAAGAGTGAGTTGCTGACTAGCAGCCGATTACACATTGAAAGTCCGTCGCCATTTTGGCGGAGGTGGGTTTATAGCTATAGCCTATAATTTACTTGTACAGATCGCATTCAGGTAGCGCAGCATCGTCCCCGGTGCGCAACCGCGTCGCGTAAGCCTGAGCATTCAAACGTTCGTGCGGCGCAGGGACGCGCCTGCGCTACCATTTTGGATACGTGTCATGTGTCCGGATTTAGCTATAGCCTTTGATTACTTGTACAGATCGGATTCAGGTAGCGCAGCACCGTCCCCGGTGCGCACCTGCGTCGCGTAAGCCTGAGCATTCAAACGTTCGTGCGGCGCAGGGA
>CAWUII010000006.1:0-55041 GCA_963922575.1 uncultured Opitutia bacterium | reverse complement strand
AAAACTATTGTTGTGACGGATCAAGCGAAGACACCTTTGCTGGATTTAGCTGTGATCACATTTGATCAGTACCTTTCAGACTATCCCAAATTGGGCGAACTGCGGACGCGTATTGTTAATCTCTGTGATACGGAACATTATCTAAGCCGTGGTTATTATTGCTCCCTACTGGCTGAATCCAGAAAGCATCAGATATTGCCCAGTGTGAGCACGATTAATGATTTACGCTATCAGGAAGATACTGACCGTGCCCAACCGCTGCGTCCTTTACTGCCCAGAATTGTGGGCAGCCTGGATGTTCCTGTCGAGTTGGATATTTTCTTTGGTTGGACGTTTTCGGATGAATGGAGGAAAATAGCGCAGGCTCTTTTCGAGCGTTATCCTGCGCCGTTTTTGCATACGACGTTGTTTCGGGGTGAAAACGGTATCGAAATTAAAGTGGAGCGAGGAAGTCTTTCAACATTGCATGCAGATAAGCTGGATGTTTTTTATAATCGTCTGCGAGTTTTTACAGAGCAAGTTTGGCGTAGTCCAAGTCGACGTGAGTACCGCTGGGATATGGCTATTTTGTATGATCCTAAAGAGGCGACTGCTCCGAGTAATGAAGAGGCGATTAAGCGCTTCGTTAAAGCTGCTTCAAAATTAGGTATTCAAGCTGAAGTGATGTGCTCAGCGGAGCTGAAGCATGTGTTGCAGTATGATGCACTCTTTATCCGTGAAACGACTAGAATTGATCATCCGACATACCGTCTCTCACGAAAAGGGGAGATGGAAGGCTTAATTGTAATTGATGATCCCACCTCAATTATGCGTTGTTGTAATAAGATCTTTTTGCATGACGCATTCAGCTATAATAATATTAGTGCGCCAAAAACACTTGTTGTGTGCGGAAGTAGTCAGGATGAGCTTGATCGTATCGAAGCGAGTTTTGATTATCCCATGGTTCTTAAGATGCCTGAAAGCTCTTTTTCCATTGGAGTTTATAAGGTGAAAAGTCGCGATGAGCTTAAAGAAAAGCTGGGGCTCATGCTGAAAGAGTCTGCTCTGGCTCTTGCTCAGGAGTATTTATATACCGATTTTGACTGGCGTATTGGTGTGTTAAATGGGCGTGCTATTTATGCCTGTAAATACTTCATGGCTCGTGGCCACTGGCAGATTTATAATCATGCTTCGAGTCGTAAGCGGAATCAGTCCGGAGACTTTAAGACAATTCCAACTTTTGAAGTTCCACGCGCAGTGCTTAGTGCGGCTTTAAAAGCTAGCGCAATTATTGGTAACGGACTTTATGGAGTCGATTTAAAGCAGCGGGGCAATCACATCTACGTTATCGAGGTAAATGATAATCCCAGCCTTGAACATGGAGTCGAAGACTTATACTTAGGTGATGAACTTTATATGGTTATCATGCAGGAGTTCGTCGACCGACTGGAGCGGCGCGGTCGTGCTTAACTGATAATGAGAGATTTCAATGACTGAGAGTCATAATATTCGCGAAGTTTGTGCCAAGGATCTCGAGGCACTGCTCCAGCTTGAGTCGATTTCTTTTGAATATGGTCGTCTTAGCCGTCGTTCATTTGTGCGCTGGATCAAAGGAGAGCGTCGGATTTTTCTCGTACTTGAATGTGGCGGGCAATTGATGGGCTATGGTCTCGTACTATTGCATCGAGGCACACGCTTGGCACGTCTGTACTCAATTGCGCTCGACCCGGAAGTCCGCGGAAAGGGGCTGGGGCAGATATTGATGCATGCATTGGAAGCAGCTGCTACTGAATGTGGACGTTTTTTCATGCGTCTTGAAGTATCAAAGCAAAACCAAGCGGCCATCATGTCATATCAGCGAATTGGATATAGTGTGTTTGGTGAGTTGCCTGATTACTACGAAGATCATACGGATGCCTTGCGGATGCAGAAATGTATTCGGTTTCCCCAGTCCGCACGTATGAAAGTTTTGGTGCCTTGGTATCGTCAAACAACGACGTTTACCTGTGGTCCCGCTGCATTGATTATGGCGATGGCGGGTATTGATCATTTGATTACACTGGATCAAAATCTGGAGTTGGATATCTGGAGAGAAGCAACGACGATTTTTATGACATCCGGACATGGGGGGTGCCATCCACTTGGTTTGGCTTTAGCAGCTCATCGTCGTGGTTTCAACGCGGAGGTGTGTATGACTCATACTAAACCGCTCTTTCTTAAGGGTGTTCGTTCACAGCATAAGAAAGAGATTCTTACGGTAGTGCACCAGCAGTTCCTGGATCGTAGTAAGGAAGCAGGTATCCCAATTTATTGTGCGTCAGTAACTGTATCTAAAATTGAGAAATGGTTAAGTGCTGGGTATGCGGTCATCGTATTAATTAGCAGTTATCGTATGAGTGGGGACAAAGCGCCGCATTGGGTGGTGGTCACAGCGAGCGATAAGCTCTGTTTTTATTTGCATGATTCCGATCCAGATAAAGTAATTCGAAGTGAATTGTATTGCCAACATATACCGGTAGCTAAGCAAGATTTTGCTAAAATGACGACTTACGGTGCAACCCGTTTTAGCGCTGCGCTTCTGATTAAGCAGAAAAAGCATAGTAAGTTATCTGGATTGGATGACGTAGGCTATTTTTCGCACATTTGAATTCAGTGCCCTCTGGGCGGCATGACGAACAAAAGTTCGATCTCAATCAGTTAAACTTTCTGGAAGGCTTTGAGTCAAAAAAAGAGGAAGCCACCACTTCCGATGAAGCGGGGGCGAAGCTTCCCAAATCAGGAACACCTCGTAGCAAGCCCAGGGGACCCCGGATACCGGAGAACCTACCGGTGTATGAGGGGAAGTGCTCGATCCTGAAGAAGTAAAAACTGCTCCTGAGCAGTACCGCAAAATCGGAGAAGAAGTCAGCGAACAACTGGACTATCGCCCGGCACAGTTTTTGAAACGTCGGCTTATCCGCCGCAAATACGCTCGTATTGACAACGCCTATGCATCCCCGGTGATTGCGTCGCTGCCGACCGGTTTACAGGAAAAGTGTTTGGCAACGCCGTGCTTGATCACGCAGGTACTGGTCAACAAATACGTCGATCATCTGCCGCTGTACCGGCAGGAACAGATTTACGCACGCCGCCACGGCATGGACATCCCGCGCCAGACACTGTGCCGCTGGGTCAGTCTGGACGCCTTGTGACTGGAGCAACGTAGCGCGCAGCTTTAGCAAGCGTTCTCTGGATTGGACTGAGAGGCACTGAAACGCTCGCTGAAGCGTCGCGCTCCGCCCAATGGATTTTTCAAATGCCACAAACCCTAAAAGCTTTTTTCCACAATAAATAGCGAAGCGAAGAACCAACTTCTGAATTAAAGTTCAAGACAAACGAAGGTCAAATTATCGCAGTGGATTACGCTTTCCATTTTATAGAGCAGCCCATGGATGGGATCTGCTCTTTGGTGCCCGTGCCTGTTTGGGCAACCTGACGCATGGCGTTTAGCAATTCCGGGGTGCGTCCTTCTGTATTACTGTCCATTCTGGCATCGTCCAGGCGGCCTCGGTACTGTAATTCACCCTTGGCATTGAATCCAAAGAAATCAGGTGTACAGACAGCGCCGTAGGCTTTGCCAACTTCCTGTGTTTCATCAATTAAATACGGGAATGTCATTCCGTGTTGAGTAGCAAATACCTTCATCTTTTCCGGGCTATCGTCGGGGTATTTAGTATAGTCATTCGACATAATGGCTACCACGCCAATGCCATCGGCTTGCAAGGCTTTTACATCGTCAACCAGGCGGTCAATGATGGCTTTAACGTACGGGCAGTGATTGCAGATGAAGGCGACCAGTAAACCTTTTTCGGCCATCACGTCATCCAGTGAGTGCATTTTACCATCGGGGTCTGCTAAATTGAATGTGGGAGCTTTCCAGCCAAAATTACAAATAGGTGTTTCAAGTTTCATCTTTAAAAATTTTATTGGGTTAAAATGTGAGAGCCTTTTCTCAGACTCTTACATGTTGAACTGTTTACGCGGGAATCTTCAAGTTAGATTTTGTTTATTCGACCGGTTTGAATGCATCATCGATATCTGTTTCTGCACTGTGGTCGGTATAGTTGAAACGAACTTTAAATGTGATTTTTAAGGTATATTCTTTACGTTACACCTCAACTCACGAATTAAGATTTAATCGTTTGGCTCCAAACCTTTGATGTCGTCTTCCGTCCAAAATATTTTATCAGGGCCAGCTGAATATACTTCCATTATCTGGCCGGAAAGTGGGTGAAAAAAGTAAGGCGTGTTCCATTGGTCGATAAGTTCGTTGTTGCGCAGTGCTGGATTGTCGGCGTCGATAAAGATGATTTTTTTCGGATTCTTGCCCAACAATTGTTCAGTGATTTCGAAATTTTCTACACCGACGGGGTTTTCTTTGTAAGCAAAGCGATAGTGGCTAAGAACCTGTTGAATCAGCATGAGCATTTCTTCAGGTGTTTTGGCGGTACTTATTGCGTGACTTGTTTCAAGTGCAGGTTTGTATTCAACAAAACCATTGGGTAGGCGTCTAAGACGTGTGTCAGTTTGCGCAGAACCGTTTTGTGCAGAAGAGTTGTTTTGTGTGTTGTTGAGTGCTTCCTCTGCTTTGTGAGTCGTATGTCTTTTCTCCGGTTTGACGGTACGAAAATTTACGAAGTAAATTGCAGTAGCCACAAGAGTGAGTGTCGCAACAAAAATCCAACGGGCTTTCATAATCCTTGAAAGAGTGATGATGAGTGAGTGATGAAGAGTGAGTGGTGAAGAGCGAGGGTAGGATACGCGGTTTTGGTCTTATCCACGTAAACCAGCGTGCATTGGCCTCCCCCTTCGGTTGAGTGTCGCTGCGCTCGAAAGTGGCTTGTAAAACAGAATCCTAGTCGACTCATTTTTTCAGGATGATATGAGTACTGTACTCGATTTACAGAAAGCCGAGATTTGCATCTGCGGCAAAGGAGTCTTGAAAGCGGTCCAGATTCGGGAAAATAGCTTTCATTTCGCTGCTGGTAGCAGGCACGCCGAACCAGTTTGCCAGAACAGCGGCAAACTGATCAACAGAGGTTGTAGGAATCCAACGGCCACGCGAGCCGGAAGGCACATCGTCTGTGCCTCCTACGGCGAGCTCGGGATATGTGCCGTAAAATTGTCCACCATTCACTGCACCACCAAAGATAAAGGCGTGCGATCCCCATGCGTGATCCGTACCGGCGGAGCCGATGTCAGTCCCATTCGGCGTCCATGTACGGTTGAAGTCGGAAGCCTGGAAGGTGGTGACTTTGTCGTAGGCGAAGTTGCTATCTTTCGCGTCGAGTTCTTTCATTGCTGCATTGAAAGCGCCGATGCCTCTGTCTAGTTCTTCAAGTAGCACGGGTAGGGAGCCGTTGATATCTGCATGATTGTCGAAGCCGCCAAGATCGACGAAGAAAATCTGACGATTGTTACCGAGGCACTCACGTCCGGCAATCAATCGGGCGACGACCTTTAGCTCATCGGCAAAGCCGCCCACGGCTCCATAATTGGTCCAGATTTCATCAAAGTTGATGCCTAGGTTTGTTTCCGCCTTTATGGCTTCATTAATGATGGTTTCGTTTGCGCGTGCACTACGAAGGACTTCATTGTGACCTTCTTCGAGGATGTGCGCGTGACTGTACTGTACAATGCGTTCCAGGGCTTTAAACCGCTGGCCGGTGGAATTGGTCTTATAGCTGCTATCTTCATTCAGCGCACCGCTATAGTTAGCGCCGAAACCTGCGAGACTGATAGAACCGGATGAGGCGACGGAGTATTGATTGAGTCCGCTACCACTCATAAATTGATTGTTACCGGCGGCGGTGATTAGCATGGAAGTTTGGCTGTTCGTATTCCAAGTGTCGTTATAGAGCTCTGCAACGCGTGCTCCCCATCCTGACGTGAACGGCTTGTCGGCAATTGAAGACATCCACTGAGTCACTTGATCTGAATGAGAAAACAGTTGTTTGGGCAGACTGGAAGTGCTGTAAGTGTTTTGAGTGATTGGTTCGGAGAGAGTGCCGACATTATTGATGAAGCTCGCTTCGTCATCGTTAAACATTTGGGCCAGGTTGCTCAACTTTGGGTGTAGTCCCATATTGGGCACTGTAATGGGAATTGTATCATTTAAACCGTCTGGATTGTAGGTCGGGTGTGTGATGCCGTTGGCAACAGCAACAGCCCCGCGATCAGAGGCATAGGCATTTGCCTGAGGATTGCCAACGGTTGGGATTAGTACGTTATTCATATCGCAACCGCCACGGAGGAAGATGCAGACAAGAGCTTTGTAGTCCGAACCGACAAGGGTGTTGCCTCCGAGTGCACTGGCGGAAGCTGAGTTGATTAGTGAGAGCTGGGCAATTGTATTGACGAGCGGTCCTATCGTCATGGCGCCACAGGTGCCTGCTTTAAGAAATTGTCTGCGAGAAATTTTTTTAAGAATTTTGGACATGAGGCTTATTTCTTGATTTGATATTCAGGTGAGAAGGTGAGCAGGTAGATAGCATCCTCCAGTTTATCGATACGGTTCTGGTCGTCGTTGTCTCCGTCGTAGGGATCGCTGTAACCATAGGTGATTGCATCAATGATCAGTTCTCGTGGATTTTTGAGAAGATCATCTGCACCCGCGACGGTTGGATCATCGTCGTCGCTGCGGTCGTAGGGATAACGCATCTTAAACCATCCACAGGTAAGGCGCTTGTCGAGTTCGTCCAGCAGCGCTTCGTCAGCCAGTGATTCACTGGAGCGTTCTGTAAGCAGATTACCTGTAATTATCGGTGCCGGCGCAATGTCGGGGTAGAATGTATCGACTAGCTGTTGAAACGGTAACCGGGGTCTATCATGGCCATCTGCCTGTGTGTCACCCACACTGGTAAAGCCGAAGGCGACATTTTGTCTGGGGTTGGTGACACCTAGTTCATCAGCGCCCGGACCTGTTTCGCTACGAGTGATGTCGTGGAAGTAGTTAATATTTCGAACCACATCGGACTCGTTAACCAGCTGCATTTCTGGAGCAACGAGTCCTGCATTTCCTATAGCACCTCCGGGTGAGTAGTCCGGCAGATAGTAGTTAAATACCGTTGGCTGGCGAAAAGGATCCATTTGCAACCCTTGCAAGCCACCGCTTCGTGTAGATGATGGCATGAAGCGGACGTTGCGCTCGTAGTTGTCTAGTTGGGTTCTGGGATAGTCGAACGTTTCAAGATAGAGATCTGGATTTGAGTAATTTCCGACTGCTTCGGCTTGGTTGTAGGGAGCAGTGTCATTTGGATTGGTGAGCGGTATGTAAGTGTACGCCTCAAGCGCACGAATCATCTGTATGTAAGCTTCAAGAGGCGATTTTTTCATGCCAAAAACCGTGTTATTCAGATCCAGGGTGCGTGCTTCGGGGTTAAGTAGGATTGCCTTGAGGGTGAGGCCGAGGTTACCTTCGGAATCTTTGAAGACAGTTGCAACGCGGTGCAGGTAATCGCTTGACGGATTGGATGTGGTGAAGCGTTGAATCAGACGACGGGAGATAAACGCGGGTGTACTTACGTGGCTATGGACCATATCAAAGTCCGGCAGGCCGTCTCCAGGTTTACCGGCCAGCCAGTCAACTGCAGCTTCTATATCGGCAATGCCCTGGAGTGTGGGGTCAGTGATGCTGGTATTGTCAATCGTCGTTCCGGCGAACGATTTGGCGCCCAATGAGTGGTAATCACCGAACATTTTCATGGGGTACAGATAGGAACGTGCCAGTAGACCGTTGACACCTGTGAATCTGGAGAAATTGCTATTGTCTGGGACGAAGGGCACGCCCCCCCAGGTCGGGATGGTTGAGGTGCTTTCGTATTGGCTGAAGCTTTGCCCGGTCAGGATTTTTGCGAATTCGCGAATGTCGTCATTTGTATACGTCGGTTGTGGTAAGCCCTCAGCACTTAATTTTAGAGTGCCGTCAGGCCAGATTTGAAACAGGCCGATGGAGAAAAGCTGCATATTCTCACGTGCCAGATTTTCGTCCGGGAAAGTATCAAAGAGGCCATCCTCATCGAAGTCTGTCGCTTTCTGATTTTGCAGACTGGAGAGCCAGCGGCCCATGATTGGACTCCAGTTGACGAAGCCAAGGACGTCACGGTAGTAATCAAATGCGTGGGTATTGATCAGATCCTGATAGTTGGCAGACCCGTAGGCATTGTTGCGTATGGTTGAGTCTTCAGCGCTGACGACGACAATTTGCTGTAGTGCAAAGCCCATCTTTTGGCGCAGTTGATCTTTTGCATTGAGCATGGTCTGCCAGTGGGCGTGGCGACGTTCACTATTTCCATCTGAAAGTCTGATATTATTGTCGTCATCGGCGAGGTTGAACTCCGCTCTATTCACTGGGTAATTGCTACTGAGGTACCAGTGCTCGGGGTTGGGGTCACTGCGATTGATGGTAGGCCATGTTACAGGGCGAGTTGGCGTGGGTGTAGTGCCATTGCCTGGGTTCAGCACGGTATCAAAAATGCCTGCCAATGTCAGCATCTGAAAGGTGTCTGCCAGTGTAAGGTCAAGCAGATAGGGTTGTTTGTAAAAGGCAGGATCCATCTGTTCGTCAATCCAGTCGCTGTAAGCTTGGTGGCGATGGTAGTCGGAATCGTTCTGGCGGGCGGTCTCAATCTTGTTTATCAGTTTGGCTACAGCGCTGTCGGTTGCGCCGAAGGTTGCTTGATTGAGAAAGCGGCGTACTTCTGATTCGAGTAGCTCGCCCGATAGTTGAGGGTATTCGTCAGAGCCTGCTGTTGCGGCTGGAGCAGGTGGAGCAGGCTCGGTTATGGAACCGCCTCCGGAGAGTTTGAAGAATGCCCATATTTCGCCCGCAGGATTGTTGACTGTATGCACATTAAAGTAGAGCGGGCTTTCACCGTTCTGGCCAAACAGGGAATCAATAATGACTTGTTTGGAGGCGCCACCACTGCCTGAACTGGATACGGACCCCGGACTGTTATCCAGATTCCAGGGGTAGTCTGTAAGCGGACCGATCAGTGGGTTACTTAAACTATCTTCAGGAATATTGGTTATTTCATAGATAATGGGGCCCGGATTGCCGTTATCGGATTTATGAACATGCGCATCCTGCTGATCGGAAGTCAGGCCGGAAAATTCATTCCAGATGCGCAATTCGGTGCGGGGTCCGTTGAGCGTTGCGGTCAGGAATCCGGAACCGCTGGTAGCGACAACAGCAGCGCCATCCTGACTAAAGGTACCGGTGAAAATGGCGATGTTATCGGGGTTGTCGGGTAGGTCAAAAATTTGGATGGAGGCGCCATTGGTTGTATTGGAGATGGTGTAGCTGCCGTCGGAGGGTGGGACGATCGCAATGTTCAGAGTTTCGGGGTATTCGTTAATTGAGTCGTTGACTGCTTTGACGGTAAGAATTTTCTGTATTTCACCGAATTCAAATGTGACCGTGTCAGTGATGACTCTGCCGTCTTCATCGATCAATTGATAGTCTTCGGGCTCAGCTTCTTCATCGCCCGCGCTGCCAATCAGTATACAACAGGAGCCATCGCAGACGGTGCTAACGCTACCGGTGGATTCGAGCGGAGCAATGCATAGTTGAATCGTGAGCGGCGTCAGTGTGCCGGTACGGGTAATCGTGATTTCGCCATTGTCCGGTATGGTGTTTGGATAATTACTTTCGAATGCGGCCGCATCAGTTCCATAAAGTTCAATTTCGGGTAGGGCTTGGGATTGGGCTAAAATGTTTGATAGTATGGTTCTGTCTGCAGTGCCGTCGGTGGTCTCACTGTCAAAGAAAAGTAGTTCATACTGTGAGCCAAGAAGGACCTCCGCCCAATCACTGATGCCGTCATTATCCTGGTCTAATTCTTCAATCTGGAGCTTGAAGAAGCGTGCGGGTTCGTTTTCGCTGTAATCAATATTATTGGGGATCAGGTAGCCTTTGCCAGTGATCAGACCACTGGTGAATTCCCAGTCATCGAAGACAATCTTGGGTGCTTTCGGATCTGGGGGGTCTTTCAGGGACGGTAACCGTATGTGATTGAGCGCTTCGACAATTTCAGGGCCATCTCGAAATTTGAGGCCTCTGGCAGAACCGATCAGATTCCCTTCTGGATCACTGACATAAAGATCGAAAGTATCTTTGCTTACTGTGAATTCGCCAGCTGGGGTTTCATATCTGAAGCCTTGCTCTG
The DNA here is from genome assembly GCA_963922575.1 of uncultured Opitutia bacterium. GTDB lineage: Bacteria > Verrucomicrobiota > Verrucomicrobiia > Opitutales > Coraliomargaritaceae > Lentimonas. The sequence continues at coordinate 44,857 of CAWUII010000006.1, read as the reverse complement.
CAAGTGAGGCGAGCATTTCGATGCGGAAGGTCTTATTGAATTCAACATCAATGGTTACATCGCTTCCGGATGAACCACCAGCGCGAACTTCAGCGATTGTGCCTGAAGATCCATCCTCCATATCGATGCGCGGGCCTTCCTGGTTGCTGTCAGAGCCGTTCTGAAAAAATACGGAGGTATCCTGTTCGCCCGGACTCATATTGAACAGCCAGGTAGCGTAGAGGTGATCGTAGTCTACTTCATCCGGGTTTATGTTTACACGCTCTTCTGCGCTGCTACTGCCGACATCTCCCGTAACGCGTTCGGCTTTGCCCCACATCCCCGGAATACCTGTTTCAATCAGGGTATTCTGAGGCCATAGCTTGCCCGTTTGATCCAGACTGTCGTAGTCATGTTGGAATAGTATGGAACCGACGCTGGTTTCTGAATTAAAGGCGATGGTCGCCAGATCAGACTTACCAAGTGTCTGGATGCCATCCAAACCAGGGCCGCTCCAGCCAACCTGTACATATTGTCCAGCTGTGACCGATACATAACGCAGGTCCAGAAAGTAGTTCGTATCAGCGGTTAAACCAATAATCTCAGAGCGTTGAGTACCGTAAATATCCCATTCACCCTTTCCAAGGCCCGCCTGGGTCGGAAGTATTGCTGCGATCTTTTCCGGAGCAAGTGCATCCGATTCTCTAAGAAAAAGTTCTGCCGGACCGCCTGCGGAGAGGAAGAAAGTATAGTCGCCGGTTTGTGGCGGAGTGACCCAGGTTGTTATGCGTGCGCCATATCCAGTTGCCTGAAAAATGGGCGCTTCCGGGATTGCATGATAGATGCTGCCATCCGGCGGCGAAGGAAAACGGTCTAATGAATAGAGCGCGTCGATTGTTGTACCAGAAAGGTCAGACCAAAAATCTATTTTGACAGGACTTATGCTTTTCGAAAGGCCGTTGGTATGGATCAGCAGAGACTGTTCGTTGCCATTACCGGGCCAGCCTTCACCTATTTGATTAAAGCTGGTTAAGTCGGTGGAATGAAAAATTTTGTAGGTTTTGCCAGCGAATGTATCAAACGAGAGCTGTATCTCGTCGGCGTCATCCTGAATAACGTTCAATGCAATTTCCGGAAAGTCCTTTGCGTCAAAGGGGTCCGTGCCGGCGACGCACTCTTCGAAATTGTTGAAGCCATCGCTGTCGTCGTCGTCAAGTAATTGGATAGAACTGGCATCATACAATTCCTCCCAGGTGTCGCTGAGTCCATTATCGTTGTTGTCCAGTGGGTAAGCCCTGTCAGTTACTAAAAGTAGAAATAAGAGCGCAAGGGAAGCGTATTTTAGTTTAAGACAAGTCACTTTGATGCTCATGGACAGTTTGCTAAATTAGAATAATTCCGAAGAGCTTGTGGAAATTATTAGAATTTAGTTAACAGCTCAATACTCAGGAAATCAAGTAATCTTATTCGTTCCCAAAAGCGTTGTAAGCCACGCTCGTCTCTTTCAACAGGTCCGTAAAAGATGCATTCGTGCAGCCTTTTTCCCAGAGCATATTTTTCATTACGACATGACACGTCTTTGGGGATTTAGTACTATGTACTGTTTATGCCCAATTTTCTATTTTGAGCTTTGGCACCTTTGAGAATTCTTTTGTATTATTGGTTACGAGCGTGAGTCCAAGATGTACTGCATGAGATGCAATCAACGTTTTCAAAGGTCCAATCGGTTTGCCTGCTTTTTCCAGGCATGCTCGGATTATCCCATAAGTAGCTGCGACATCTTCCGAAAAGGGTATTACTTCAAGAGGCGCAGTAAATTGGCTTAAGGCAGCCTCGTTTTGAGCGGTTCTTTGACTTTTACTGACGCCATAAAATAATTCTGAATAAGTTATCGTTGAGATTCCTATTTGTCCAACGGAGTAATTTCCAAATTTCTTAAAGACCTTTTCAGGTTTTTGTTTAATGATATAAATGCAAATGTTTGTATCGAGTAGGTACTTCATTCAAACAGTCTTTCTCTCTTATCATGGCTCCCTTGATCACGGTCCTCTAGGAAATCATCAGAAAATAGTTCCACACTTTCAATCAGCGAATCCCATGTCTCCTCTTTCGGCATTAAAATCACTCCATTGCCGAATTTACGTAGGAATACGTGGTCTCCTGAAAATCGATATTTTTTAGGTAGTCTAACTGCCTGACTACGTCCATTTTTAAAAAGCCTAGCGGCATCTATAACAAAAAAGACAATATCGAGGGTATCTACCGTAAAGTCGATATCAACTACTCTTTGAAAAACACATTTCAGGGGTTGGCTACTGAAATTTTGCGTTTGGTTCCGATGCCTAGTAAGCAATAACAGCTAAATTTACGCATTTAGGACATGTTCAGACAGGATATAAATCACCACAAAGAGCACGAAGGCCGCGAAGCGAATACGCTGGATTTCTTATATTGCTTCGTGTCTGTTCGAAAACGTGCGCCGTGCGCGGATAATTGTCGGCATTCGATTAGTTCGGCTCATCGCTTGATTCACTATTGGCAGGTAGCTCGTGTGGAAAGAGTGTGTAGTAACTCATAATTACCCAACTGAGCATGAGCGGGTAGAGTAGGGTTGTCAGGGCCACGGAGCCGACGCAACCGATGATAATAGCAGTCCACATCGCTAGAACTCCTTTCACGACCAGAACGCAGATAGGGATGATGATGACGATGATCGCTAGTACATAGCCGATCGAGGTGGTGCTGAAATAAAATCCAGCGTCTTCTTTTTCCAGTGGCATTTCACAACCGGTGCAGTTCTTGTTGAGCCGAAACCAATGCTTGAACATGCCGAAGGCGCCGCAGTTTGGACAGTGTCCGGTCAGGCTGCGTGAGATGATAGCTCCTCGTTCAACGTTCATGGTTTATGTATCAAACAATCGGAATTAAAGAGCCATGACAAGAGTGTCTCAACAATTGGTTTATTGATGGCTAAATGTTTATCCTTTAATTACGACGTTTTCGCTATTTTTAGTGGAAGAATAAACGATTAACAATCTTTCCTTATTCAAAAGACGTTGTCGCCGCGATTCCTATCGGTTGCCATAGCCTTAAAGATCGGCAGCGTTTCAATCTTATACCTTTCTGCAATGACACGCCGAGCCAACCAACACGGCGACAGTCTCAGGCCCTGAGCTTGTCGAAGGGAGCGCCGTGACTACAAAAACATAGAATTTTCAGATGAACCATGCTTCCACTTAAAATAGCGAGGAACCTATTGCGACGATTCATAGCTCGTCATTTGCTGCGGAGTGAACATTGTTAATCCTTTCAATGGTTCCTCAGAGATGATTTCGTGGGACGACAACAGACAATAAGATGACGACTACATTTAAACAACTCGGTATTCCTGATGATTTAAATCAGGGGATTGAAGCACTTGGTATTTTGGAGCCGACTCCTATTCAGGAGCAAGCGATTCCGTTTCTGATGCAGGACGGCAGTGATCTGATTGCTCAGGCGCAGACCGGCACTGGAAAGACTTTGGCGTTTGGCTTGCCGCTGCTCACCAAGGTGGATCCGAGCTTTAGAGAAATTCAAGGACTGATCATTGCGCCGACACGCGAGCTTGCTCAGCAGATTGGCAAGCAGTTATTTCGCTATACGAAGTTCTCAGCCAAGATTTTTGTCGAGGTTTTGGCTGGAGGTGACAAGATTGATTTGCAGGTTAAAAAACTACAGCGGCCGACGCATATCGTAGTGGCGACACCTGGTCGGCTAATGGACTTGCTGGAGCTTAAGGCGATTCGTTTACAGTCGGTACGTCATCTTGTTTTGGACGAAGCGGACGAGATGTTGACCATGGGTTTTCAATCGGAGCTGGAAACCATTTTTAAAGAGACTGCTACGCGTAAAAGCACTTGGTTGTTTTCCGCCACTTTTCAAGAGCGCATCAAGCGCATGGTCGAGGAGTATATGTCTGCTGACGCGCACATGATCAAGATCGACAAGCTAAATGTGGTGAATCAAAATATTGATCACCAGTTTGCCATCTGCCAGCGTGAGGATAAGGCAGACTTTATTTATAAATATTTAAAAGCGCAGGGGGATGCGCGGGGCTTGGTTTTTTGCCGCACTCGAGCGGGTGCGATTGCCCTTGGGCAGAAGCTCACCGAGTTCGGTCTAGCGGTCGGAGTTTTACAGGGAGATCTTAGTCAGAAGGATCGTGATAAGGTAATGCGCTCCTTTAAGAAGAAGCGCACGCAGTTTCTTCTAGCTACGGATGTTGCCGCTCGCGGCATCGACGTGGAGGGTCTTTCGTTTGTGATCCAACATCAGTTACCTGATGCGATGCAATACTACACTCACCGAAGCGGGCGCACTGCGCGTGCAGGTAAAAAAGGTGTATCGATTACCCTGATTGAGTCGAAAGAGCGTCAGAAGATCACCCAGTTGGAAAAAGAACTTGGGCTGAACTTCTCGATGGTTGAGTAGCCTTTTAAACTAATTTTACTTTGGTAAATTGAGTAAATCTGTTTGCTCATTTGGAGGGCAACGCTCTATCGTTGCCGCGGAGCCAACGAGTGGAAATGACGGAGCATTTCCCTCCAATTATCTATCTACCAAAGTAAAACTAAATGTTTATCAGTATGCTGCCGGGTTTAATAATCGATGGCGGGGTAAGACAGCTAAAGGAAAAAGTCGAGGCTCGGGTGCAAATGCTCTATAGCAAAAAGAGTGAGGCAATGGATCCGGGATACGAGTGACTCTAAATCATGGATGCGGAACTTGAATCTGAAATTTCAAAAGCCATAGAAGTGGCAACAGGTGTTGAATTTGGAATTCGGCGCGTTAACGCATGTGGTGGTGGGTGCATCAATGACGCGGTAATTTTTTATGGAGATGCATGTAACTACTTCGTTAAGCTAAATACTAAAGCGAAGCTGGAAATGTTTGTTGCAGAGTCTGCCGGACTTGAAGCAATGAATCATACGAACACGATTCATGTTCCGAGGCCGATTACTCATGGGAGCTTCGGTGATACGGCATACCTTGTTCTCGAAGCACTTGATCTTGGGTACAGTGGCGACTGGCAGTTAATGGGCCGTCAATTGGCAATGATGCATCGGCATACGGCCGGGCGTTTTGGATGGGAGCGTGATAATACCATTGGCAGTACACCACAATGCAACACATGGACGGATGATTGGATCGATTTTTTTAGAGATCAGAGGCTTGGCTTCCAAATTGAGCTTGCACGTCAAAAGGGATATCACTTCGAGAAGTCCGACACTTTACTTGCATCTGTAAACGAAATCTTGGCAGATCATAGACCCGAACCATCGTTACTGCATGGTGATTTGTGGTCCGGCAATGCAAGTTTCTTGTCCGATGAAAAACCGGTTATCTACGATCCGGCTTGTTACTATGGTGATCGTGAAACGGATCTAGCCTTCAGTGAATTTTTCGGCGGATTTCCGTCGAGTTTTTATCGTGGCTATCGAGATGTGTGGCCACTTGCCAATGGCTATGAACAACGGAAGATTCTCTACAATCTCTATCATGTTCTAAACCACACAAACCTTTTTGGTGGCGGCTATGCGGCACAGGCGCAGCAGATGATTCAACAGTTGGTTAATCGCTGAAACCCATGTTAATGCATTCTGCCATCAAATTCAGGAGATGCTAAAATCCTTGACTTTTTGACCTGTTTCAAGTTTAGGTTTCGTATCATCAGGACTGGTAAAATGCTCACTATCACTTGTAGGAAAGGGATTAAAAGATGAAAAAACGAATAGTAATTTGTTGTGACGGGACATGGAACAATCTGGAAATGCGTTACATCACCAATGTTGGTCGGCTGGTCCAGGCTTTACCGGCACTCGGAAGCTCTGATGGTGAAGAGATTGTGCAAGTTGTTTTCTATGATGATGGCGTTGGTGCAGACTCCAGTGGACTCCGCAGGATTTGGGAAGGTAGCCTTGGAAAAGGCATCGATAATCTGATCTACGAGGCATATCGCTTTATAAGTGTCAATTACGAGGAAGGTGATGAAATTTGTCTATTTGGCTTTAGTCGCGGGGCGTTTACCGTACGTAGTGTTGCCGGTATGATTGGTAAGGTCGGTCTGGTGCCGCGAAAATATCTAAAGCAGATTCCACAAGCTCTGAGCGTCTATCGTACCAGGAATACTGCAAAACAAGAACGGTTCAAAAAGGCTTACAGTATAAAAAATCCCACGGTTACTCTTCTTGGTTGTTGGGATACCGTTGGGGCACTAGGGATTCCGGATAAGGTTCCTTTTCTTCCGATTGATGATATTTTGCGCAGACGTTATGAGTTTCATGATACAAAACTTGGGCCTCAAATTGAGCGTGCAATTCATGCTGTTTCGATTGATGAGATGCGTAAAGAATTTCAGGCAACATTGATGGAAAAGAGCGCGAAAAACGCAAAAACGAAGTTAATCCAGAAATGGTTTCCAGGCGATCATGGTTGTGTTGGCGGTGGTTCGTGGGAGAAACGTGGCCTCTCGAATCACTGTTTGGTCTGGCTGCTTGAACAGGCCAAAAAAATGGGAATCGATCTCAAACCGGATTGGAATTTGCTTCATGATCGCGCTGTTTCGGACCACAGCATTTTCTTTCCGAATGAAATGAAGTTTTTCTACAGCAAGTACGACCGGCCTTTGCCAAAAGGAGTGGTGGATTGGGAAGATATTGATATAACGGCCCGTTTGCGCTGGATGGAGAATCCAGACTATCGGCCACCTAAGTTAAAGAAACGTTTTGCAGCAGAGTTAAATGCACTTGATCACGTTGTTCGCAAACCGTTGTCGAAGCTCACCGGGCTCGCTGTCGATGAGTACGCAGATGCTCGCCTGTTTTCTAAAGAAAAGCACAATAAAACAAATATTAAGGTAAATACCGGTGAGAAATTTGTGATTGAGGTAAGCCCGGTTCAAGTCTGGCAGGATGGTAATTTTGACCCGTGTGACATCACCGGGTGGAGTACGGATAATCCAGATAAGGTTCCTTACATCGACGGAGAACCGGCCAATATTGGTTCAGTAAAAAGGGCACTGATAAGAGGCTTCAAAAAGAAACGTCTGAGTAGCGTTTCCGATTGGTTCGAACTGGTCCTGAAAATTGGCAATGAGCCTTTTCAGGACTTGAGCATTAAAGCGCCCAAGCACGACTATGAAAATTTCGAGATTAAGTTTACCGCTAAAGATAGTGGCGAACTCGTATTTGCAGCCAACGATTTGAGCTCAAGGAATAAGTTTGTTGATAAATATGATAACAATAAAGGTTGGGTCTGGCTCAAAGTGAAGCGGATTTCATAATTCGGTCATTTATCTAATTTTACTTTGGTAAATTGAGTAAATCTGTTTGCTCATTTGGAGGGCAACGCTCTGTCGTTGCCGCGGAGTCAACGAGCGGAAATGACGGAGCATTTCCCTCCAATTATCTATCTACCAAAGTAAAACTAAGACAGAAGCGGTTACTCTTGTGCTTCCGGTTCGGAATTATCCGACGACTCTTCACCTTCGTTATCCAGTTCGTCTTCTTCGGTTGCGATGACTTTAGAAATGCCGATAAGTGCATCTCTTTTTTCAGAGATATTAACCAGTTTTACACCAGAGGCAGAGCGTCCGGTGATGCGGACGTCTTTGATCGGACTGCGCACGGCCTGACCTTTTTTGGTAAACATCATGATCTCGTCGTCGTCAACGACACTGAGTGCTCCGACCACCTTCTCGGATTTAATGGCAATGATCCCCGAACCACCGCGTGATTGCTGACGGTATTCAGAGAATTCAGTGCGCTTGCCCAGACCATTGGCTCCGGCAATAAGCAGTTTTGCGGTTTCGTCGACGATTTCGATCGCGACTACGACATCATTTGCTTTTTTCAACTTGATGCCGCGCACACCGCGTGTAGCTCTACCCTGATCGCGAAGGTCGCTTTCGTGGAAGCGGATTGACTGCGCGCCACTGGTAACAAGAATTATGTCGTCACTGCCAGTCGTCAAGCGGGCGCCGATCAGCGTGTCGCCTTCATCAATCTTAATACCGATGATGCCGCCTTTACGATGGTTGCGATAGTCGGACAGTAATGTTTTCTTAACGACTCCCTTTCCGGTTGCCAGAACGATACTCTGATCCGTTGTATCAAAGTCTTTCACGCAGATCATTGCAGCGATTTTTTCGTCCTTCTGTAGTTCGAGAATATTTGCTAGCGCCCGACCTTTTGCAGTGCGGGAACCTTCCGGAAGATTGTATACCTTTTCAACATAGACGCGACCATTATGCATAAAGAACATTATATAGTCGTGAGTGCTTGCGGTGAACAGTTGTTCAACGAAATCCTCTTCATACTGACCGGATCCGATCACGCCTTTACCACCGCGTTTCTGAGAGCGATACTCATCCAGCGACGTGCGTTTCATGAAGCCTTTGTGAGTCACGGTGATCATACAGCCTTCATTTGGAATGATGTCTTCCATGCGCAGATCACCATCGATAGCAAGTATCTCGGAGCGGCGGGGATTGCCGTATTTTTCTTTCATTGCGACCAATTCGTCTTTGATCACTTCGAGCAAGCGGGACTCATTATCGAGGATGTTACGCAGATAGGTGATTAACTCCATGAGCGCGGCGTACTCTTCCTCAATTTTGTTACGCTCAAGTCCGGTAAGTTGATAGAGGCGCAATTCCAGAATGGCATTCGTTTGAAGCTCAGTGATTTCGTAACGGGCCATCAATCGTTGTTTGGCTTCCTCGCGATTTTTGGATGCACGTATGATTTTTACAAAATCATCAAGGTTATCGAGTGCGACCCTGAAGCCCTCCAGTATGTGGGCACGAGCTTCCGCTTTGTTCAGCTTGAATTGCGTGCGGCGATAAACAACTTCACGGCGGTGATCGATGTAACAACCGATCATCTCTTTGATGTTCATCTGTTTTGGGCGTCGATTATCGAGCGCCAGCATAATAACACCAAAAGAGCTTTCGAGAGGAGTGAGTTTGTAGAGCTGATTAATGATTACCCGAGGAATGGCTCCACGTTTCAGGTCGATGACGATACGTGTTATTTCCGTTGATTCATCACGGAGGTCGGCGATGCCATCAATAGCTTTGTCCGAAATAAGTTCGGCAATACGTATGACAAGCGATGCTCGGTTTACGTTGTAGGGGATCGCTGAAATTATAATTAGCTCCTTACCCTTACTTTCGACCGTTTCAGCAATACCGCGGGTGCGTACGATGCCACGTCCGGTGCGAAGATAGCTATCGATACCGGCTTTCCCATGCACGAAGCCGCCACCCGGGAAGTCGGGCCCGGGGATGATTTCTATAAGATCGTCGAGTGAAATATTTGGGTTGTCGATGAGTGCACAGGCGCCATCAATAATTTCAGAAAGGTTGTGCGGCGGGATATTGGTCGTCATGCCGACGGCAATCCCGGTTGAGCCATTCATAAGAAGATTAGGCATTGCGGCTGGCAATACGGATGGCTCGGTCGTGCTTTCCTTGTAGTTGGGGACAAAGTCGACCGTATCTTCATCAATATCTTTGAGCAGCTCTTCGGCAATCGACTCAAGTTTACATTCCGTATATCGATAGGCCGCGGGCGGGTCACCGTCTATAGAGCCGAAGTTACCTTGGGGGACGATCAGTGGATAGCGCATCACCCATTTCTGAGCCAGCCGCACCAGTGTATCGTAAACGGAAGTATCTCCGTGGGGGTGATAATTCTTCAAGACTTCCCCGACGACACCGGCGCATTTGTCAAAATTGCGATTGTGCAGCAGGCCTTCGCGCAGCATTGCGTAGAGTATGCGACGTTGTACCGGCTTGAGACCGTCACGTGCATCTGGCAGAGCGCGGCTGACGATAACGGACATCGAGTAGTCGATGTAAGCCGTCTGCATGATCTCGACAATTGAGGTAACTTCCGAGCGGTCGTTGTCTTTTGTGATTTCAGGTGGTTGTTCTTCAGACATCTTTTAAGAATTAAAAATTGAGAATTATGAGTCGATTATCAGGCGTGTGCGGATCAGAGCTTACTTTTCTAGCATTCAAACATCCAGATAGGAAACGTTGAGTGCATTGTCTTCAATAAAAGCACGTCGCGAAGGGACGTCTTCGCCCATCAACATGGAGAATGTTCCATCGGCAGCAGCGGCATCTGCGATATTGACCTTTAGCAGGATGCGGGTGCTTGGGTCCATTGTGGTCTCAAAAAGCTGCTTTGGGTTCATTTCTCCAAGACCTTTGTAACGCTGTATACTAAGCCCGCGTCGTCCGATTCTGCGAATCGTTTCGACCAGGTCGATAATGGAGTGCAGTTCGTTAACATTCTCTTTCTTTTCGTCACCCTTGTTTTCAATGACATGATAGCGCGCCTGTTCCGTATGGGTAAACTTGGTGACGTCCATACCCGTGTCCGCGAGCTCGTTGAGCAACTTTGTGATCTGGGTGGATTCAAAGATTTCATGAAGAGAGATGCGTTGCTGAACGGTTACACCGGACTCATCGGTCACTTCTCGAACGAGCGTATCACTGGAATCAGCATCTTCCAGTCCATATTTTTCGTGAAAGGTTGCTCGTTCCTCGTCATTGCGAAGATAGCGGAAGTCTTCCTGATTTCCGGTGCGGATACGGGCGATATAGCGCGGCAGTATTCGTGTTTCAGGTTCGTGTTGATCCAGATAGGTTGCAAAGCCACAACCATGGCGCGTGACGCCGCGCCCAAGCATTTCAAGGCGTGAGAGCGTACCAACTAGTTTGTGGATGGTTTCACTCTCAAGATCACGATTGTCGCGCAGCCGTACCAGATTAACTTCTTCGGTTCCCAGCTCGAGCAGGATACGGTTCATTTCAGCATCGTCGCCTATATATTGTTCTCTGCGCTTACGCTTGATCTTATAAAGGGGCGGCTGGGCAATGTAAATATAACCGGACTCAATCAAACCACGCATCTGACGAAAAATAAAGGTGAGTAGTAGTGTCCGGATATGTGCACCGTCGACATCCGCATCAGTCATCAGTATGATCTTGTGGTAGCGGGCTTTCGAAGCATCGAAGGCACCGTCGCCTTCATGGTCGCCTATGCCGGTACCCAGTGCGGTTATTAGCGTTCGGATTTCGTTGTTGTTTAACATTTTGTCGAGGCGTGCTTTTTCGACATTGAGAAGTTTGCCTCGAATGGGCAGGATCGCCTGGGTTGCTCGGTCGCGGCCCTGTTTGGCTGAACCACCCGCTGAATCACCCTCGACTATGTAAAGCTCTGATACTGCGGGGTCTCTTGAGGAACAGTCGGCCAGTTTGCCGGGCAAGCTGCCGCCGGAGAGCGCGCCTTTACGCACGGTTTCGCGTGCTTTGCGAGCTGCTTCACGAGCACGTGCGGCGTGCAGGCATTTTTCCAACAGACGCTTCGCGATCTGTGGATTGGTCTCGAAATAATATTTAAGCTGCTCGCCAGTGATCTTTTGGACGATGCCGTCCACTTCTCCGTTGGAGAGTTTGGTCTTGGTCTGTCCTTCGAAGCGTGGCTCAGGGACTTTAACGGAAATGATAGCAGTCAGGCCCTCGCGAGTATCTTCTCCACTTAGGCTGGGATCCTTGTCCTTCAGTAGATTATTTTGCTTCGCATAGGTGTTGATCACACGAGTTAGCGCAGTGCGGAAACCGGACAGGTGGGTGCCTCCTTCTATATTGTGAATCGAGTTTGCGTAGGCATAGATCTGATCGCTGTAGCTATCGTTATACTGCATGGCAATATCGACGACTATATTAGCATCAAGGTCGGGATTCGGAGTGGGCGATTCGCCGTGAAAGCTGATCGGATCTTCATGGACGACATTCTTATTCTCATTGAGGAATTTTACATATTCAGCGATACCGTCTTTAAAGATAAACGTCTCCGTTTTATTAATGCGTTCATCGACAAAAACGATTCTGATTCCAGGATTCAAAAAAGCGAGTTCGCGAATACGTTTACGGAGAAGTTCAAATTTAAATTCGCGTGTGGTTTCAAAAATTTCAGGATCCGGCGAAAACGCAATGCGTGTGCCCGTGTGCTTTGTCTGGCCGATAACTTTTATTTGTGAGGTCGTCTTGCCGCGGGAGAATTCCATCTTGTGCACTTTGCCATCGCGACTAACCTCGACTTCAAACCATTCGGATACAGCATTGACACACTTGGCTCCAACACCGTGCAGACCACCTGATACCTGATAGGCCCCTTTGCCAAACTTACCACCAGCATGTAAATTTGTCATTACCAGTTCAAGTGCCGGAATATTGTACTTTGGGTGAATGTCTACCGGAATGCCACGGCCATCGTCTTCCACAGAGCAGGATCCGTCATTGTGGATTTTCACTGTGATTTGCGAGCAATATCCGGCGAGCGCCTCGTCAATAGAGTTATCAACGATCTCAAAAACGCAGTGATGGAGGCCGCGCTCATTGGTGTCGCCGATATACATATCGGGACGTTTACGGACACCTTCGAGACCTTCCAGTTTTTGGATTTTGGAAGAATCGTAAGTGTCGTTAACGGGATCACCAACTGCAGCTGAGTCAGATTTTTTTTGGCTTAGATCTTCAGAGTTTTCTTGTTCGGACATAAGCGATAAAGAATGTAATTTAAGTTTAAAGGTTGCCACTAAAAAGTGAGCCAAAATGATTTTTTTTTACACATCCCCCGATTTGGTACAGGCTTTACTAAACTTTTAGCTCTTTTGAGCTTCAAACCAAGGCTCTATTTAGCTCTAGTAGCGGTGTTCTGCTGCCCTTGCTATAAACGCCTGTAAAGAACCTCAATAGAGCGAGGCTTATAAAAACTTAAAGGAAAAACCTTTTATAAGTAAGATTTTGAGGACAATCACTACAGGCTTGTTCTCAAGGCTTCAACAAGATTTTCCCCAATCGCGGACGCTTGTCGTGCTCAAGCGCTGTCTTGTATTCAGTGAGTGGGTAGGTTGCTTCGACTGGTAGCTGTAATGTTTTCGTACGCATCATTTCGTAGACGGAATCCATCACCTGGGTGCGTTCTTCCAAAGCTGCCTGCCGAAGCCATTGGTCCCACCAGAATCCGATGAGCCGTACGTTATTGAAGATTAGAAATCTTGTGGGGAACCGGACTGGATCGCCAACCATACCCCCAAATGTCACCTGTGTGCCACCTTTACCGAGTACTTTGATTTGATCAATTGCGCTGTTACCACCGATTGAGTTTAGTGCCAGTTGGATTGGCTCGCCGCCGGTAAGTTTGTTTGTTTGCTTAATCCAGTCGCTGCCTTCCAGCACTACATGGTCTGCGCCCAAAGCTTTGAGCGGGTTGATGAGTGCTTCACGTCGGACTTGACTAATGGTCCTAAAACCCATCGCTCGGGCCATTTGAATGACCGACACGCCAACCGCTGAATTGCCTGCATTTTGCAAGATCCAGCTACCTGGTTGTAGCTCAATCAATTTTTTTAGCAGACAATATGCTGTTGGAGGATTGATAAATGAAAGCGCAGCCTGATCAATTGGGATATCTCCGGGAACTTCAAACAGATTATCTGCACGCATACAGACTGATTCCTGCCAGGCGCCGAAATCTCCGAAGCGCACACGCATGCCGACCTGGACACCCTTAACTTCAGGTCCAATGGCTTCCACCTCACCAACGCCTTCTTTGCCGGCAACTGCAGGCAGCTCTCTCAGGTGCCCGTAACTTCCGTTGATCATCCCGTAATCAGAAGGGTTGATGGATGCTGCCAGCAAACGTACACGAACCTCACCTGTTTTTGGCATCGAGGACGCTACCGATTCGAGTTTTAAGACCTCGTCCGGATCCCCGTACTCGTAATGTAAAATCGCTTTTTTTGAGGCCATTTAAAGTATTCAATTCCAGTCCAGTCAGTTAAAACCAACAGCTACTCTGCACGTTTCTTCGCATCGGATTCAATGACAGCAAGGAGATCCTGTAACAACAGTGCCGTCTTTTTTTTGGTTTCCGGCAACTTCTCTACGGTTGCAACATCACCGCGACCAAACAAGTAGAATTTGATCTTTGGCTCGGTGCCCGAGCCGCGCACTGCGTAGCTGTAACCATTGTCCAGCTCGAGAACATAAAAGTTCTGCGCAGGAATGGCCTCACCATCTGCATCAACAACTTGGTCCCTGCCAAAATCAGTAAACTTAGTTACTGAAAATGAACCTAGCGTTTTGGGTGGATTGTTGCGGTAAGAATCGAGGATGCGACGGATCTTCTGGCTCCCGGCGGCACCCTCAAAGTAGAGACTCAGGTTTCTTTCTTCGTAGTAACCATGCTGCAGATAAAGGGAATCCAGGTATTCGTTAAAGGTCATTTCTTGAGACTTCAAATAAGCGGCCAGCTCGCAGAATATCACTGCCGCAGCATTGGCATCCTTATCCCGAACCTTGTTGCTGAACAGATAGCCATAGCTCTCTTCGCCTCCAAACACCACAAATGTCGAATAATCAAGCAATAGATCAACACCTGTCCAGATGCTACAGGCATCGTAGTCAATGACCATTCCCTCTTCTTCATAGAGGCCCTCTTTCATTTTTGCCTCGTAAGCTTCGAGCTTGGCGCCGATCCACTTGAATCCGGTTAGTGTATTGACCGTTTTTATTCCGTGACCGTTTGCAATCGCTTCCTGCAAAGGACTGGTCACAAAGGTTTTGATCAGGGCGATATTGCTGCCGCCTTCTTCGGGAATAATCTCGCCTTCCTTAAGTGTGGAGATTCGGTAGTCTGCAAGTAGTGAGCCAATCTGGTTACCGGTCAGCAAGACCATTTCACCCTCCGAATTGCGTACCGCGACTCCCATTCTGTCGGAATCCGGATCAGTTGCGATAACGATATCGGCGTTTACTTCATTGGCTTTGGCAATGGCCATTTCCAATGCTTCGGCATTTTCCGGATTGGGCGATTTTACGGTCGGGAAACGTGCATCCGGCTCCATTTGTTCCGGAACCTCAATTACTTCTACACCAAGTTTTCTCAGAACCGGAATTGTGCTGATAGCGCCTGTACCATGAATGGGTGAAAAAACAACGCGGATTGACTGTTCAGACAAAGTCTGATCGTCCATTACAATCTCGTGCAGCACATCCAGATAAGCACTTTCTTCATTTTGATGAACGGTGTTCACGGGACTGAGGTTGATACTCATGAATTCGGAAACATCGTGGAGCTGTACTTGATTGACTTCGTTAACGATTCCTTCGGCGTGCGGTGAGATCACCTGTGCTCCATCGTCGAAGTAGACTTTAAACCCGTTATCATGTGCAGGATTGTGACTGGCAGTGATCACGATGCCACAGTTTGCGATGGTTTTGCGAACGGTGAAGCTGAGCTGCGGGGTCGATCGTGGTCCTTCAAAGATGAGGGACTGCCCGCCGAGTTTGCTCCAGGCGGATGCAGTCAGCTCACAGAAATGGCGGGAAAAATGGCGCACATCATGGGCAATAACGATACAGGGAATTTCGTAGCTTCCAGTCTCATGCAAATAGTTCTTTACGTAGCGAAACAATCCGATCGTTGCGCGTAGGATCGTAAAATCGTTGAGTACATTAGAGCCAACGGCTGCGTGTTCCGGTGCACCCACTTCCGAAGGCGCGCCCATCTCCGCATCGGTTACGATCCGCCCGATTGTCCGTCCTCGCATCCCACCGGTTCCAAATGTGAGATTTTTGTAGAAACGATCGTTGAGTTCCTCCCAGGCTTCTTTGTCCAGTAACTCTGCAATGCTAGCTTGCGTCCATTTTGGGAGAAAATCCGCTTCGGCCCATTCGTTCAGGTTTTTCAGTGTGTCCTCCAGCAGGTGCCCGCTCGCCCCCGAGGCTTTAATTTTTTCACGTAAGTTCATAAGTTTTGAAAACAGATTTAATCTGTTCGAAGCATTTACTCGATAATCGCGCCTTCGTCTAGTTTCTTATTTGGTTCAAGCAGTGACCACTGCGCAATAAAATCCGTTTCATCGGCAGCAAATAGAGGAGAAATTTCAATGGTCGTTTCGGGTAAACCATTTTCATCGGTTTTGATGGCTTTCCCTGCCGCAGTTAACCAGCGAGCAAACATATGCAGCTGATCCTCACGACAGGTTTTCGGAGAGTCTTTTCCATCGGCATTTTTAACCGGGCTAAATTCGTCTTCACGCGCCGTCTCGACGACGATAGGATTTTTAGCCACCGGCAACGCATCAAACACAAACTGCTCGAACTTTACACCATTGGCTACGTCCGGCTCTACTGTTTGACCTGCGGCATCCAGACAGGGGATCTTCTTATCTGCCCGATGAAAGGGCAGTCTTGTTTCCGGTGCATCACCACCGACGCGCTCAATAAACTCACGATTGAACAGATGAATGGCTACATTTCCAGCATTGTAGCGGATCGAGCCATCTTCCGCTTGCTCATCCTGCATGGCATCCGGCATATCACTGTACTCAACCACCTTGAGCATCTCTTTCCAGGTACAAAAAATACCGACCTTTTCCCGGGCATACGCCTTGGGTACCATTTTACTGGATAACTCTGATTTTCCCAGCACGTGAAAACCGATGAACTCCGGGTCGATGCAGCGGACCAGTGGATTATCAACCTGAAAGTAGCTTACGTAATCAATCCCCATTGTTGCCATCTTTGCTACTGCGCCGCTACGCACCAGTGCTCGCAGCGAACCTCCATGACCATCCGGTGCCATTGCAATGGTCGATGGGTTGGTCATCAAAATTTTACCGTTATAATCTATTGCAGGCATCAGTCCCTGTACAATGAAATGAACTGATTCAGGCTTCAGGCCCCAGAAATTGGACTCCTTAAAGGCAGCGATCGTCGCTTCATTGTTGGTTTCACTGGTAAGAATAAACCACGGAATAGTGACACCAAACCGTTCGCCCGAACGGAACAGTTTTTCTGCAAAAACCTGGAAAAGTGTCTTTTTCGACACCGGCGTGACCGGAAATGTACCCTTTGGCCCATCGTAGCCAAGTCGCGTTCCCTGGCCACCCGCTACAGTGAAGGCTGCTACTTTACCTGCGGAAATTGCTTCGACGCCAGCTGTGTGGCCTGCTTGCCACTCCTCGGGGTCGCCTCCGTTTTTTGGCAATCGGATGTAAGGGGCTGGAGCCAGACCTTGCGAAGAGGGTTGCTCAAGGGTGTCTTTATTTTGGCCCAAATGTTCTTCAGTCAACGATTGCAACTCTTGCAAATCAATTGAAGCGGCCTGCTTTAACAGACGAGACTGATCCGCTTCGCTCAATTCTTCAATGTAACTAAAGACATGCCTTTGTCCGGCTTTCTCAAATTCGCTTTTAAGTTGGTTGATCTCTGTATCCTTCATGAACTGTAAGTTAGTAGTTACTAAAATTTCCGGGGTGGTTTATCGTATAGCCAAACTTCATTGCGGTCATAGGTCATACTGACCGAGGAAATGTCTGTCAATATTCGTTTATTTTACCAATCTGTGTAAAATCTTAAATCGCAAACTTATTGCGATTTTTCTTAAGACTTGGATTAGTGGTATTAAGGCTGATCATGTTTATTTGTCGACTCCTTCAGTTTGTTTAAAGAGTTTTTGAGTTGAATTCCCCACTTTCCGTATACAAATAAGCGACTCTTCAAGCACCCCCAAGCCTAGGCTCGCTGCAAACGGAAGTTGTCTCGGGAGTGTTTTAATCTCCGGAAATCCGTTGTTTCGTCGCAAGGTATTGATCCGATCAAACAAAAGACGGTCGATGGCAACCGGGTCTGAACTCATCCAAAGGCGTGGTTCCGAATGTGTGTAAAGCGAATTAAAACGTGGCCCTCCAATATACTGATAACAGTCCAGGGAAACAAAGTGTAGCAGCATGCCTTCGCTCAGTTCCGGGATCGCGGCAATTTCTGCAACTGCTACCGCAGCTGTTGCCTCGCTTCTGAGAAATCGCTCGCTGTTACTCACATTCCACAGCGTTGCATTGGCCAGAGCGCCGTCGATGCCCAAGGCGTCATCATTGACACCGACTGCCAGATTTACCCAGAAATCGACTTCAAACAATAAGGGCACCGGTAAGAAACTTTTACGCCCCTTTGCCCCTTCCCGAAGAGAAGTGCTATCGTTAGTACCTTCTTCGAAGAGTTGCGACCCTTGATTCAAACTGGGTGGTAAGGGACTATCGTAAAACCAATCTTCATTATAATACAGCTCACGATCCAGGGCATAGACCGGGCATCCTTCGAAGTTGAAAGAATTTTCACTCAGGGGCGGCAAAATTCCGGCGTCTCTCAGACCGTATAACGAATAATCAACGATAATGATGGACTGCCGCTTAAACCCACGCGCTTCAAATGCTTTGATCACCGATCGCAAAAGTTCGAGCGAAGTGCTTAGCCCGCGACCGCTTCGGGTATTCACCTTAACACCTACACTGCCGCTTGGTCCTGGAGACAGACGTGACCCGACTTCCACTTCATATGCTTCGATTAGTGCAGCGACTTCGGCAACCGGCGACGCTTCTGCTGCCAAAGGCACTTCCCAGATCAATCCAGCCGGTCCTTGCCTGGGTTTGGTTTCTCCTTGCACCTGCAAAAAAAATAAAAAAGATGTACCTATTAGTAACTTGCGCAAAAAACATATGCTAGAACTATAAATTGAGGTAATTCGTATTGTTCGTCTATCCACTTGACACTTATAAAAGGCAAATAAGAGTGACAAATTCATTATAGCACTGTCCTTGTAAGTACTCATCATTCGTAATGAACCACTGCCCATGTCAAACGCAAACATTAATAAAGTAATCCCTATTCTCATCGCCACCGCAATTCTCTTCATTGCCGGTTGTAGCAGTCCTGAGGAAAAAAAAGCCCAAAAGCTGGCCGAAGCCGCTCAACTAGAAGTCGCCGGTGACGCTAATGCGGCGCTCGAACTACTCGAAAAACTGTCTCAAAAGTATCTGGACGATAGTGAAATTCTGCAAAAAATCGGTTTGATTCATCAGAAAATGGGTAATCATCCGGAAGCAGCGTTCTATCTGAGTGCGGCCCAGAGTCTGTCACCAGACGATTCAGAACTTCTATTACAGACCTATCTTGCTCAGGAAAATGCGGGCCAGCCTGAATCGGCTTACGATTTGCTGGAGGTTTTTGCAAAGTCCAATCCGACTGACATGACCGGTGTACTCTGGTTTCGCCTGGGTGAATTGCGTACGAAGAATCAGAAAACCCAGGCTGCGCTCGAAGCCTACATGGAGGGTGTCAAACTTAGCAATCAAAGACCCTCTAATGAAGTCGCGCTGGCAATCGGCACGCTCTTCAAACAGTCGAACAATATGCCAATGGCTAGCCGTTGGCTTTCAATCGCCGCAAAAAGCGATGATCCAAACGCACTTCCAGCACTTTTCGGACTTCTGGAGATCCATCTTCGGAGTAAAAACTGGGAAGCTTCTGAAAAGACCATAGCTCTGCTCGATAAGAAATTTCCCGGAGCAGTTGATGCCAGTGAGTGGTCAAAGGCTCGTACAGAACTCAGAAAATGGCGAGAGGCTCAGCAAAAAATGGAATCTCGGCTCGCGAAAATGGAGGAAGCCAAGAGGCAGGAACAGATTAAGAAGCAAGAGGAAGCCCAAAAGCTGGCACAAGCTAGAAAAAATGCAGCAATCGAGTCTTCTGGAACAGTTTCCCAGTCGCAAACCACTGCTCTGGAAACTTCCGGCAAAGGACAGGCTATACCCGACATTGCAAATGCTAAAGCGCTGGCTAGCAAACCGGCCGCCGAGACTTCTTCGGCAAAACCCGAATCTGCTGAGACTTCTTCGGTAAAACCCGAATCTGCCGAGCCTGAAATTGCCTATAACCCAAGCATTCTCATCCAGCCGGCCGAGCCGATTGCCGATATTGAAGAAGATACCGAACAGGAAATTCAGAATGTTCAACTCCCGGCCGATTACGCAACAAACTATCAAAGCAGTGCGACTCAACCCGAACCGATCCAAGCAGAACCGGTTGCAGAGTTTGAGCCGCTTCCAGAGCCAAAGCCGCGACCGAAACCGAAGGCATATGTTCCAGATACGGCTTCGCTTAGTATAGAAGAATTAATCGCGAGAGCAGAAGAATCCACCGCTGCCCGCAATTACGATAAGGCTATTCAGTTTTACTGGGATGTTCTGGGTCAAACCAATCAAAGAGCTGATATCTGGAGTGCTTTGTCCAAAGTCTACTTAATCGATGGTCAGACAAAAAACGCTGCGACAACTGCACTTGAGGCCACACGTCTGGAGCCCGAAAATGCAGGATATGTACTAGACTACCTGCGTGTTGTGCAACGGATTAAAAAACCGGCTGATTTCATCAAAGAGCTCGAAACTGCCTACGATCGCTTTCCGCGCAGTCCGGAAATCATACTTTCACTTGCACGCGGTTACCGTCGGGTCAGTGGTAATGACTATGCGGCCAAAGTCCTCTATCAGCGATTCATCAAAATAGCGCCCAAGCATCCGCTGCGCGCAGAAGCCGAAGCAGCGCTCTCGGCTATTCGCTGAAACAGTTAATCACACCGCCGACAAATCCCTGCTCTTCCGATCCGACAGTCCGTGGCCCGCATTGCACAGCAGTCGATTGAAACCATCAAGCAGCAGGTAAATTTGCTTGATGTTGTATCGCCTTATGTCGAACTCAAACGGTCCGGCAGCTCCTGGAAAGGACTCAGCCCTTTTACTCAGGAAAAAACGCCGTCCTTTTACGTACATCCGGATCGCGGATTCTACAAGTGCTTCAGTACTAGTGAAGGGGGCGATTGTTTCACCTTCATTATGAAGCTTGAAAACCTCGAATTCCCCGAAGCTATTGAATTTCTTGCGAAAAAGTTCAACATCCCGCTTGAATACGAAGCTGGCGGACCTTCCCGTGAGACGGTTTCTCTGCGGAAGCAAATTTTTGAAATCCATGAACTTGCTGCAAACTGGTTTCATCGACAGCTGATTGAATCCGATGAAGCCGCGCCGGTATGTGAATACTGGCAAAAGCGTCGTGGATTCACGATGGAGACAGCGACCGAATTTCAAATCGGGTACGCTCCGGTAACTCAAAATGCACTGTCACTTTTTTTAAAAAGTCGCGATGTCTCAACATCCGCCATGCATCAAAGCGGACTCTTCTACGCCCGTGAAAATGAGAGCAACTATGCTGCCTTTAAGTCACGCTTCCGTGGCAGATTGATGATCCCCATCCGCGATGTGCAGGGACGTGTCATTGCATTCACTGCGCGACAACTGGAACAAACTCCCGAGAATGATCCTGCTTACGAAGCAAAGTACATCAATTCTCCGGAAACGCCTATTTTCCATAAAGGCAGTGTTTTGTTTGGCATCGACCATGCCCGTAGACATTTAAAAGCAGGCGATAATTTTCTTCTGGTTGAAGGGCAACTGGATGCAATCCGCTGCTGGTCCGTCGGTCTCCACACTGCAGTTGCCCCTCAAGGCACTGCGGTTACCGAGGACCAACTGCAGATGATGCGTCGTTATCAGCCGAGTCACGTCGAATGTTTGCTCGACGGTGACAAGGCTGGACGTGGTGCAGCTCTGCGCATATTACCACTAGCGTTTAAAGTGGACCTGGAATTCCGTTTCCTACCCTTACCCGAAAAAACCGATCCCGACGATTTACTGCGCGAACAAGGTGCAGAAGCCTTGGAACCTTTGCGCCAAAATGCCAAAAATGCCATCGAATTGGCTATTTCCGAATATCTCCCGAAAGACCATCCGCCAAGCACAGTTGAAAAACGGATGGCTCTGGATAAGATATATGACTTGCTCAGTAACGTATCTTCACAAATTGCAAGGGAAGACTATATCTCGGTAGCCGCTAAGCTTCTGAAGGTCATGGAAAACGAGGATCTGCACGAACATCTTGTCGCCTTAAAACAAAGAAAATCAAAATATCGCCGTACATCTGTCGAAAAGGTTGATTCAAAGAATCAAGACACGCTCTTGACAGATGGGACATGGGAATTACTTTGGCTCATTTTACACTTCCCAGAGTACAGCATCAGAATATCAGAAATCATTGACTATGAATGGATTGATAAAGAGTCAAAAGCCGGCAAGCTATTGCAACGAATTATCGCAGAAATACGTGAAAGACTTATCGAAGACTCTTCAGAAATAGATCACCTAATTGAAACCATTGAAGACCGGTCATTGCTTGCTGATCTAAAGAGCAAAGACTTGGAAATAGATTCTGCCAAAACCAAAATCAACAGCTACCTTAACTACATGTACCGAAACTATCTGAGTACACGATTAAAACATCTTAAACGTCAGGTTGCTGAAGCATCTGCTGATGAACAACGCCTGTTAATGCGTAAAGTCATTGAAGTGCGTAACGAACTTGCAAAACCACATCTACTGGAAATTTAACACCTAGTTTACCTAAATATGACCGCAGCAAAAAAAACAGTCACAAAGAAATCAACACGCAAAAGCACTGCTAAAAAGAAAATAGAAGTAGTTGCTGAAAAGGAAGTTACCAGTGAAGAAACTGTGGCGCCGAAATCAAAAAAGCGACGCAACTCGGCAAAAGCTCAAGAAAAGTTAAATGAGCGCATCCGCGTTCTAATACGTCTTTCCAAAGAGCAGGGATTTCTTACTTACAAAGACATCAATAAAGCTCTTCCCGACAGTGTAGACAACCCGGAAGAGATCGAAAATGTCATTTCCATTTTGCAGAATCTTGAGGTTGAGATTTTGGATGACAATGAGGTTGAGGCATTTAAAGCACGTCAGGAAGAAACCGAAGAAAAGGAAGTGCGCACCTCGCAGAGCGACATCCTCGATGATCCGGTACGGATGTACCTAAAACAGATGGGGCAGGTGCCACTGTTAACACGTGAAGAAGAAGTCGCCATCTCCAAACGGATTGAAAAAGCCGAATTGCGCGCGCAGGACGCACTCTTTTCAACCGCGCTCACACTTGAATTCCAGAATGCTGTCATACAAAGGCTGATCAATCGTGAAGAACGCTTCGATCGAGTTGTACTTGATAAGAAAGTTGAAAGTCGTGAAATCTATTTCAATAGTCTGCCGAACTTACTGGAGAAGGCACATAAACTAGGTGAACGCATCTATGCCGCTTGGGACAGTCATCTTCAGGCAATCGAAGAGGGCAAAGCATCGAACGAAAAACGGGCCCGAACCCGTATGAAAAAATACGAGAAAGAGCTGCATCTTGTGTTACGCAAATATTGTCTCAAATTGAAAATTTTCGAAGACTTCCTTAATGACCTCAATCCGGTATTTCGAGAAGTGACTACTCTGTTAGATGATTTGGACTCAGCAGACAAAGTCTCCTTACGTCGAAAGAAAAAGGTAGATGTCAAAGCGATCGAAAAGCGACTGTCCGAACTCAGGCTTGAGTTCAAAATGGATACGCGCGAATTCATGGAAATCATAACGGAAGTACGCACCGGCCTGCGGCAGGCGCATAAAGCCAAAACGGAAATGGTGGAGGCAAACCTGCGCTTGGTTATTTCGATTGCCAAAAAATACACTAACCGCGGTCTCTCCTTTCTCGATTTGATTCAGGAAGGTAATATGGGACTAATGAAAGCGGTTGAAAAATTTGAATATCGTCGCGGTTACAAATTTTCGACCTACGCAACCTGGTGGATTCGGCAGGCAATCACACGCTCAATTGCCGACCAGGCGCGCACCATCCGGATCCCGGTTCATATGATCGAGACACTTAACAAAGTGATGCAGGTGCAAAAGCAACTGCTTCAGGAGCTGGGCCACGAACCCACTGCCGAAGAAGTTGCTGATGAAATGAACCTGCCGCTTGAACGTGTCCAATCAATCATGAAAATGGCTCAGCAGCCCATCTCTCTGCAGAGTCCGGTCGGCGATTCCGACGATACCAATTTTGGTGATTTCATCGAAGACAAAGGCGCTGAAAATCCCTACGATATGACTGCCTATAGCCTTTTACGTGAGAAAATCACTGATGTGCTCGACAGTCTGACCGATCGTGAGCGTAAGGTTCTATCGCTCCGATTTGGCCTCGCCGATGGTTATTCCCGCACGCTTGAAGAGGTCGGTCGTCAGTTTAAGGTAACCCGCGAACGAATTCGCCAGATCGAAGCCAAGGCGCTTCGCAAAATGCGTCATCCAACTCGTATCCGTCAGCTTCACGGCTTTTTTGAGGGCGACATTAATCTCGAAAAGCCAGGGATGGACAGCATGACGCGAGACAATTCAAATGATTGATAAACAACCCAAGGGCCAGATAAACATAGACAATTCTATAACAATCTTTAAGTCTTTGTGAGATTTATCAAAAAATGAACTTTTTACAACCAGCATTCATTCAAAATTTTGGCGCTCAGGAATTAATCCTGATCTTTCTGGTCGTGTTGCTTTTCTTTGGTGCCAAGCGCATGCCAGAGCTCTTCCGGTCATTTGGCAAATCCATCAAAGAATTCAAAAAAGCGACCTCAGATGTTCAGGATGACATACGCACAGCGATAGACACTGAAGATGAACCCTCTGAGGGTTCAAAAATTACGGAGCAAAAGGCCGTCAAATCTACGGTAGCATCTGATGATGATAAGATAGAAAAAGCTGCTAAAAGCAGAAATTAGTATTTTACATTAAATTGTGGGCATCGAAAAGCGCCCTGTTCATTGGGAGACTCTTTGCTATTTTCTACGGAACCGTATGACTGGAGTCATCGGATGAATGTACAGGCTATTTTTAGTGACAGTATGGTTTATCTGAAAAAATTGTATGTTGTTGTAGCCACTGAGCTCCCTTCGAAAAGCTCAGGGTCTGAGACTGTCGCCGTGTCTGTTGACTCGGCATGTTATTGCAAAAAGGTACACGACCGAGACGGTTCTATGCTACTTGTATGCCTTCAGGCTTTCATCCAGTCGATCTGCCAGAATATCTATCAGCAGAGAGTTTTTTCCTAGAAGTGGTGTTATCTGGATGGAACGAAATGCCGACTGCTGCATCAAATCCTCGCAGATATCCGCAACATCTCCATCGGCACCCGCATGTCGTCCGGGCAAGAGAAAAAACATTGCGACAATCAGATCACTGCCACGCCAGTCTTTTTGGCGACCCAAATTTTCCAGCAACGGTTCATTGAACGCGTACTCCGGGCCATCACGCCGCTCCATCGAGCAGGCTGTTACTGACACTGTATCATTGCCCAAACGAGCACGCACCTGATTCGCAACAGCATTGCGTACCTGATTTACCTTCCTCTCTGGAGTTCCGTGGTCAATGACTGCGATTGTGGCGGCGTTTGCGGGATGACTTTGAAGCGTCTGGCGAATATTTTCTACAAGTATTTCTGCAAGCCGTGCATCCGGTGCCTCCACGCTCTCACCGGCAAGGGGCTTTGCAATAGTGATGTTTAAGTCAGGAGTCTTTGCAATCGCTTCTCGGATCAACTCGGGTAAGTATTCCGTAATTGCCCGACTTGGGCCTAAAAAAAGTGGCAGAAAAACAAAATTACGCTCTCCGGTTGCGATCCACTTGCGCAAAGTGGACTTCACCGTCTGTGCTTTTTTGCCAAAGAGTTTAACGGCAGCTATTTTCCCGGAATGGAGCAAACTGACCGGCAATACTTGCTTGTTGACGTGGGTGGAAAGTTTGGCGGCCAGACATCGCAATTGGAGGGTTGCCTCCGCACGCAGTGACCCGTTGTCGATCAGAAAAATAATGGGAGGTTTTGTCATCGAAAAGTTCGGTCAGCAGACTGCTAGAATAATTTATTACAAGTAGAAAAAATGTTTGCGCGTTACGAATGATTGAAGCAATTTAAATCTCTATGGTTAAATTTTTTCAATCACTTTCATTACTATCGCTCCTGTCAGTGCTGATTCTTTCTGGTTGTAAAACCCAGCCACCGACAGAACTGGGGGCTTCGGACACCTGGGGTGAAGATATCATACCCTCTGGAATAGAAGAGGGCGACTGGGGCCTTGATCCACGGGAAAACGGAACGATCAATGCATCAACTGGGATGTACAATGGTCGTCCCATGGTTGAAGGTATTTTCGATGATGTATTCTTCAGCTTTGATTCTTATTCGATTGCTTCATCAGAGCGGGTCAAGCTGCAGACTGCTGCCGATTATTTAAAGACTAACAAAAAGGATGGATTACTGATTGAAGGTCACTGCGACTGGTACGGAACTGCAGATTACAATCTGGCTCTGGGTGATCGTCGTGCCAAAAGCATTCGCGATTATCTAAGAACACTCGGTATCAGTGAAAGTCGAATTGAAACACTATCAAAAGGTAGTCTGGAATCAACTTCAGGACTTTCAAAGTCGGAAGCCAGACAGGATCGTCGTGGTGAACTGATTATTCTACAGTAGTTTCCACACCCGGTAACTGCTATAATCCACATATCTGCGACTACTTAGTCCGACATCCCATTGGCGAAGGATCATTTGCTTTTGTCACCGGAATGCCTTCCATTCTTAGGTTTATGTCCGAATCCATTGCAGTTCCTCTTCTAGACCTAAAGCCTCAGTACATGGCTTTAAAGACCGAGCTAGATGCTGCCATTGCAGAAATCATCGATTCTCAGTACTTTATTTTAGGCCCCAGTGTCGAAAATTTTGAACACGAATGTGCGGATTATTGTAATACAGCACACGGTATCGGTGTATCCTCCGGCACGGATGCCATCCTTGTTGCATTGATGGCGATGGGGATTGGTGAGGGTGATGAAGTAATCACTTCTCCGTATACATTCTTCAGTACTGCAGGGTCTATTGTGCGGCTGGGAGCAACACCAGTCTTTGTCGATATTGAACCGCACAGTTTCAATATAGATGCAACTCAGATCGAAGCAGCGATCACGGAAAAAACCCGTGCGATCATGCCGGTTCATCTTTTCGGACAAATGGCAAATATGGAGATCATCAACCAGGTTGCTCATTCGAGAGATATTCTGGTCGTTGAAGACGCCTCGCAGGCAATTGGTTCCAGGCAACACAATAAACCGGCCTGTTCGTTTGGAGACATGGGTACGCTTTCTTTTTTTCCAAGCAAAAATCTGGGAGGTTTTGGAGACGGTGGTATGGTTGTCACCAATGACAACGAACTTGCAACGATCAGTCGACAGTTGCGTAACCACGGTATGGAGCCTAAATATTTCCACCCACGGATCGGAGGCAATTTCCGCTTGGACGCATTACAAGCAGGCGTGCTCAACGTTAAATTAAAGCACCTCAATCACTGGCACGAACAGCGTCGCGGCAACGCTACGCTTTATCGCAAGTATTTCAGTGAAGTCGGTATTGATCGCAGTCCGGATGTTCTGGACACCGGCGACTTTCAAAACGGCATTATTCTCCCCACCGAAGAAGAAGGAAACTACCATATCTACAATCAGTTTGTCATCTACACGGACCGGCGCGACGAACTGATGCAATACCTGCGATCCCAGCAGATCGGCTGCGAGGTTTACTATCCGCTCTCCCTGCATGAGCAGGAGTGCTTTCAGTTTCTGGGCTATCGAAAGGGAGCGTTTCCCCATTCCGAACGCGCTGCGGCCATGAGTGTTGCCTTACCTGTCTTCCCGGACTTGTCTGACAGGCAAATCAAGCGAGTTGTTGAAGTCGTTAACGATTTTTTTAAATCTATGTAAACGCAGACTTGGGTTCCGCATTATCAGTTATGTTCTTCAAACGTTTAGCGCCTTACTTTAGATACTTAAAGCCAGTGCGTGTACAATTCAGCATTGGCGTTGGATTCGGCATTTTATCGGCAGTTGCGTCGGGAGCAGGGCTTCCCTTCATTGTTGAATACCTGTTGCCCAAACTGACTACAGGGGATGACAACTTTCAGGGTATTCATTTGCTGATGCTGCTGGGCATGATACCGCTTATATTTGTTTTGCGTGGTGTGGGTGATTTTCTAAACGCTTACTTCATTGCCTATTCAGGACTGCATGTACTGGAAAAACTGCGGTTGATGGTGTTTGAAAAAATACAGTACTTACCGATAAAGTTTTTTCAGCAGAATACCGTTGGTGATATCATGAGCCGTGTCCTTGGTGATACCGTTCAATTGCAAACAGCATTGGTCAAGGTGGTCAATAGCCTGATAAAAGATCCGGCAACGCTCCTAAGTGCCGTAGGTTTTTTGATCTATCTGACTTTAAAAGAATCCGAGGCTGTCTTTTTGCTGGTCGCACTTGCTTCGGCACCCTGCTGTATTTTTCCAATTCGAGCAATTGGCGGTCGTATTCTTAAAAAAGCAAAACAGACCCAGGCGCAAGCCGGAGAGCTGAACCATGTGCTCAACGAAAACCTTTCCGCAGTCCGCGAAGTGCGTTCCTACAATCTGGAAAGGCGTGAGATCAACCGCTTTTCAGAAGCAGTGCGTAGATTGTTAAGGCTCACACTCAAAACAATTAAATACGACAAAGCCCTTTCGCCGCTTATCGAAATCGTTACTTCGTTCGCCCTGTGTCTCGCCCTTTACGTCACAATCGTCAAACAAATCGAACCGCAGACCATCGGTGCAATGTTAACGGCGCTTTACATGTGCTATCAGCCCGTTAAAAAACTTGGAACGGTTTCCAACACGATACGAAAAGCTGAAGCTTCACTGGATCGTCTTGAGTACGTACTGCATGCCGAAGATTCTGTGCCTGAGCCGCAAGATCCGACACCCATTGAGAAAATTGCCGGTAAGATATGCTTTAACAATGTCACTTTTGCATACGAAACCGCTGCTGCTTTAAATCAGATAACTGTGACTATAGAGCAAGGACAAGTCGTTGCACTGGTTGGGCCCAGCGGCGCCGGAAAGACGACATTTGCTAATCTGGTGCCACGTTTTTATGACATAGCCGAAGGTTCTATAACTCTGGATGGCATAGACATACGTAAATTTTCCAAACAGGATCTGCGTTCCCAGATAGCACTGGTTTCCCAAGAGTCTCTTCTATTCAGCGACACTATTGCCAACAACATTCGTATTGGAAAACCAGATGCTACGTTCGATGAAGTGCAACAGGCCGCTAAGATGGCACACGCACACGAATTTATTGAATCCTTTGAAGAAGGCTATGAGACCATTGTCGGCGAACGCGGCTCGCGGCTCTCCGGTGGGCAGCGGCAACGCATTGCCATTGCCCGGGCATTTCTCAAAGATGCTCCGATCATCATTCTCGACGAACCGACCTCTGCTCTGGATGCCGAGAGCGAGTATAACATTCAGGCCGCACTTGAGGTCCTCGCTAAAGGCCGTACCATGCTCATTATCGCTCACCGGTTTAGTACGATCAAAGACGCAGAAAACATTTTTGTCTTCGACAACGGTCGAATCATTGCTCAAGGCAATCATAAGGACCTTTACTCAAGTAACCCGCTTTATACAAGCCTCTACGACAAGCAGGCAAAAGCTGTCTAATCTGTATTTTGCATGCTGCGTCTGAACGCAGTGGCAAGGCCAATTAGGGTGATATCTTCGACAAAGTGGCTCTTCTGAGCCCAGTCTTTGATCAGGTTGGCAACGCTTCCGCCAGTAGTGAGTACAATAGGATTCACCCCATCGCGGCTTTTCAGTTCTTTAAAAACACGCGACAACAACGCATCCAGCATGCCGGAAAATCCGATTGCAACGCCAAGTTGCATCGCATGGACAGTCGATTTACCAATGGCGCCTTCGACTTGAAGCAGGTCTTCCTCACGTAGTTTTGGGAGCAGAGCGGTTTGTTCGTGCAGATAATTGGTCATCACTGCCAGACCGGGCGCGATGATTCCGCCTTCGTATCCGGATTTGGAGACAATGTCCAGTGTGACGGCAGTACCCATATCCAAAATAATGGACGGAACGCCGTAGTATTCCTGCGCGGCAATTGCGTTGGCCAGACGATCCTGGCCGATTTCTTCGGGTTTTGGGTAGGCAAGTTTGAGGTCGTAGCAGTTTAAGTGCGTGAGATGAAAAATAGGCAGCGTTGTCGATGGAAGACTATCGATGAGGATTTCGTTAATCTCCGGCACAACCGAACAAAGAGAGATGCCGTCTGCTTCCATCGAAAGGGCTTCAATTAAATCAGCAAAGGCTCCCGAAGAGTCCGACCGCAGCTGTATTGTCGAAAAATGACCGGAGGCCATCACGGTTTGTTTGTCGACGATACCGTAGTGGATGCTGGTATTTCCGACATCAATGCAAAGGATTTTCATGATTACTGGTCTTATTGTTTTCTAAGAGTGACTTCGCCCGTGCGAATAGAAAGTTTGCTGCCATCGGATTGTTGCAGGATAAGGGCACCGGTCTCTTCGATACCACAGACCACGCCGGTACTTTCCTTGCCATCGCAGTAGGCAGTAACTGTCTTTCCCGAAAGCGCGTTCAGGGGCGCCCAGGCCTCAGGCAAAGATTCGCCAGGATTGCTGGCAGTGCATGTTTTGTAGGCCTGGTAAAGTGCAGCGAGCACTTTTGCCGTAAGTTCGTTTAGAGGTATACTTTTGCCGAGAATTGCGTACAGGCTTGTCGCGCTGTTGCGAAGTTCCCCGGGGAAGTTGTTCGGGTTGCTGTTCACATTGATTCCAACTCCGAAGATAAGACTGCTCAGTGTGTCCGCATCCATTTTCGCCTCGGTAAGCATTCCCGCAAATTTTCGACCGTCACAGTGGAGATCGTTAGGCCATTTGATCTGTAGCGATGCACCAGCGATGTATTTTTGTAACTCGCGGCAGATGTAAACACCGGCCCAAAGGGTAAAGCTCTGCAACCGGGTAGCTGGTAGATTGGGCTCAAAGAGCACAGACAGGTAGAGACTTTCAGCAGATGCACTGTACCAGTTACGTCCCAGGCGTCCGCGTCCTTTTGTCTGAGCGCTGGCTGCGACTGCGAACGGACTTTTACGGCCATAAGTACACTGTCGTTCAGCTTCACTATTAGTACTGTCAATTACAGGAAAGTAGAGAATTTCCATGGGGATCGAATGCTGTTTCAGATAGTAGCGAATGAGTCCTCGGTGGAGTATTTCCGGTTCTTCAACCAGCTTATAGCCGCGGTTGCGGACAGCGTTGATTACGAATCCCTGTTCACGTAGCTTCATGATTTTTTTCCAAATGGCAGGTCGGGTAACTTCCAATTGCTCAGCCATATAACTTCCGGAAACAAATCTATCCGGTTCACTCATCAGGAGCTCAATTAGAGTAAACTCATGTTCGCTACAGGTTACTTCCTTGTAGTCGATGGTATTGCTTTCCATGTTTTTAGCTTCGTGTTCAGTTAAATCGCGATAAGAGTAGTCGATGTATTAACCATGTCTGAGATTCGAATCCAATTTCACGGATTACAAGGTGTGAGGTCAAAGCAGATTTACTTTTCGATGAGCATGGATTTGAAGTAATGCTTTCCACCCTCGATATCTGCAAACTTGCCTTCGAGTTGTGCTTCGTAGCACTGCTTCAGGATTTTACCGAAATTTGGGCCTGGTTGCAGGCCAGATTCGATCAGGTGTCGGCCCAATATCAATGGTTGTGGCGCACGGTCTTTGATCTCAAGCTCAGTCGCTTTGTCCAGTAACCATTTGCCTTCCGGGAAGTCACCAATGGTGAGGGGCGGGCGACCGCTTTTGTCTGCATGAGCGACGCGAACAAGACGATCCAGGCGCTTTACACGTGTTGCAAGACGACGAATCGCACTGTCGCCAGCGCTGCTTTTGTGGAGACTGAGCGGGCGCATATGGTGCTCGACGAGTGGGAGCACTTCTTCAAATAGTTTCTTTTGTCGGGTCAGGCGTTCCAGAAAAACACGTGCAATCGGGACACCCCGTATGTCGTGTCGGGGACTGCGAATGCGCCCGGTGTCTGAATCTAAGAAACTGGACACCGGTTTACCCACGTCGTGACACAATACGGCCAGTCCTACGACCAGATCCTCCCATGCATCACCTATACGATTGCTTGCGAATGCATCCATGCAGTGGCAGGTATGTACCCATACATCACCTTCCGGATGCCATTGTGGATCTTGTTTGCAACCAACCATCGCTTTTAGCTCAGGGAAGTAGCGGAGCCAGCCGCAGGCTTTTAGGAATTCGAGACCTTTTGAGATGTAAACACCCTTAAGGATCAATTTTTTCCACTCTTCCCAGAGCCTTTCAGCTGGTAGGTGCAACGGATTCAGTTCGCGGCACTGTTCGAGTGTCTGTGGCTCAACTTCGAGGTCAAAGCGGGCGACAAACTGCATCCCGCGTAGTACGCGCAAAGGATCCTCGCCAAAGGCGTCCGAGATGTGTCGGAGGCGTCTGGCTCTCAAATCATTTTCACCGCCATAGGGATCGATGAATGTTTTACTGAGCGGGTCAAAGCTGATCGCATTGATTGTGAAATCACGTCGTGAGGCGGCTTCTTCAGGTGACATGGACGGGTCGCCCTCGACTACAAAGTCCGTATGTCCGGGGCCAACCCTTGATTCGCGACGAGGGAGTGCAATATCGATGTTACAGCCTTTGACGATAAAGACGCCAAAAGAGCGCCCTACGGTGTCAATCCGGAACTTTTTTAACAAGGTCTTTTCAATCACTTCTGCGCTCAGACCATAGACTTCCATATCGATGTCTTTTGCAGGAATACCCAGCAGACTATCGCGCACACAGCCACCGACCAGAAGTGCGCGACCACCTTCAGCCTGAAGTAATTCAGCGATTTCAATGCATTGATTGAGTTGATCCTGTGGAATGCGGAGAATCATTGTTCGCAGTTAAACTTAATCCGGTGTGTCCGGCATCCGACAAACGCGTCATTAAAAATAGGCGTTGTTTTTAGTTCTAAATTATTGAACAAATTAAAATGATGGAAGACGGAGTGCGGACCCTTTAAAATCGCGTACAATAAGGCCAGAGGTAATACATATTTCTTTTGAGTCCGACTTTTCCGCATCAGGTCAAAGTATTGATCGGATGAAAGCATTAGGTCCTCCCTTCACGTAGCCACCTTTGGTGTAGTATTTTCCCGAAGGCGTTAGAACAACGATGCTGGGAAAGCCTTTCACGTCATAGCGCTTTGCCAGCGCATTGTTTTGTTTTTTTAATTGAGCGCTCAATTTTTCTTTCTTTGGAAAGTCGAGTTTTACCAGAATGTAATATTGCTGTGCATACTGTTTGAATTCTGCTTTTGAAAAAACTTCGTTGTCCAGCTTAATGCACCAGCCACACCAGTCCGAACCGGTAAAGTTCAAGAGTAGCTTTTTGTTTTCCGATTTAGCTAATTTTGAGGCTTGGTCGAAATTAGTCAGCCAGGTGGTGTTTGCTTGTGAAGCGTTGTTTTGGGCTCGTTTTTTGTTTTCGGCGTTGATGATTCGGTCCTTCTTTTCCGGCGTCATCCACTGTCCTCGAAAGTTAATGAGGTTGGCGTCCCGCTTTGCCTGTATTTCTTTTTGCTTGTCCGCTCTTTCTGCTATCAGGGCTTCAAATCCGGAGCTGATTTCAACAACCGACTGGTCACGGAGTGTTACTTTGGCATCGCCGTAGGTTAAGATTTGTTTACTACCCAAGCTGATCTCGCCGTCGGGTGCGCCTAGTTCACGGACGACGGCATTATAGTCGTCGCCAATTTTTATAGAACCTTCTGAAATGGTTATAGGCAGAATTGCCGTTATGAGAAGTGCTAGGCTGAGAATGTTCTTTCTAGTTATATTCATAGTTAAGCTAGGTGTTTACTTGTAGTGTTTTGCAGTACTTAACTTTTGTTAAGAATCATCGAACCGGCCCAGTTTAGTTTGTCGCGCACAATCGCAAAGTGAGCATGGTCGGGGTTTTGCATCAGACGCAGTCTCTTTCTGGCTACCGTCAGTTCAATTGGAAAATGATCTCCAGGTTCGAATCGCGTGCGGCCATCAATGGTAATCTGTGGTCTTAAATTAGAGGATTCACTCTCGACCTTGATTTGGGTTGAATCGTCAAATATGACTGAACGGTTGCCAAAGGTATGTGGGCAGATCGGTGTCATTGCAATTGCTTTTACAGTGGGCCCGATGATTGGGCCGCCTGCAGATAAATTATAAGCAGTTGATCCAGTAGGTGTGGAAAAGATAAGACCGTCGCAGCGATACTCCGAAACCGGTTTATCATCAGCAGACACACAAAGACGGATCAGCTTGCTGCCTTGAGGTTCCTTGATGACGACATCGTTCAATCCATAAATCATCTCTCCCTGAACATTTCGACAGCTCAGTACAGAGCGTTCGGCAATGCTGTAGTTACCCTGAATCATGCGATCTAAGTCCCGTGAGGCTTCTGCTTCGTTAAAGGTCGAGAGAAAACCAAGCTTGCCCATATTAATTCCGAGTACAGCGGAGCCGGATTCCAGTGCTGCATCCAGAACCCCAAGAAGTGTGCCATCGCCACCAATTGCGCAGCAAAGATCTTGCCCGACAAGTGCATCTACCGGGAGTGGATACTCCTCAGAAATCTTAATGCTGCAACCTGCCTTCTCCGCTATAACAGAGATGTTTTCGGCCGCTTTTGCAGCACCCGGCTTGGAAGCGTTGACTGCAAAGGTGATGGATCGAATCGACTTCATGGGAAATATTGATCGGTAACATAGGGCTTTGGTTACATAAGGCAAGGCTCACGAATTGTATCAAGCAGCTCTTATTTGTTAAGGGAAAGCCATTCTTTGCTACTTCCTGTTTCGCACGTTCCGCGTACATCGGAGAGCATGAAGTCCTTTCAATCTTAACTTCCAACTTCTGAATCTATAGCTAAGCCTATAATTACTTGTACAGATCGCATTCAGGTAGCGCGGCACCATTCCCGGTGCGCACCCGCGTCGCGTAAGCCTGAGCATTCAAACGTTCGTGCGGCGCAGGGACGCGCCTGCGCTACCATTTTGGATAAGAATCATGTGTCCGGATAATTACGTACTTAGCTATAGTACCTTGTAACGCTTGAAGTTTTGCATATTAACTAAGTTTTCTTGGTGCACCTTGTAGCGCGCCGCTTCAGCAAGCGCCGCCGATAACGATAAGATGCAATGATCGCTTGC
Source organism: uncultured Opitutia bacterium (assembly GCA_963922575.1). Taxonomy (GTDB): domain Bacteria; phylum Verrucomicrobiota; class Verrucomicrobiia; order Opitutales; family Coraliomargaritaceae; genus Lentimonas. Next base: position 9,864 of record CAWUII010000006.1, on the reverse strand, counting down.
TGAAGCGGCGCGCTACGAAATTTTAAACGTTACGCGATACTCGGTTTAAAAACCTACTCGACCAATAGCCGAAAATCATCCTCTGATATCCAGCCGGTAGCTGAGCCTTCGGTTTTGATTTTGTAAAAGTTGTTGTGCTGGTCCAGGACGTGCGCGCGTTCGCCGGGGCGGGCAAACCCGCTTTCGGGTGCAGCATTGGCGGGCGCAGCGTGCAAGGAGGCGGTTTCTTCACTGAGTATGATCCCTGTCTTGTGCGTTTGTAGGTTTAGTCCTATTGCAATCAGTGACAGTGTAAGTGTCAGCAAGCTGAAGCACCGCAGGAGCTGTACGCGAATCCCGGCGCTTTTGTCATTCAATACGGGGAGAATGAATACTCCAACCAGCAGCCATAAACTAACAGTGGCAATCATCAACCATGCCGAGATTGAAACAAGTTGACTGAGTGAATCATACCATTCTGTCGGGTCTCCGGTCAGTCCAAGCTGCTCCCGAACAAGGTTTCGTTTTTTGCGATAGTCCTTGTTAAATGGATTCAGGATCAGAGCGCGTTCAAGTTGCCAGACCGCTTGAGCCGGTTTATCCAACTGGAAGAGGGCTAGTCCTAAATTGTGGCGAGCAGCAGGCGTTTCATTTGTGTTTACGGCGAGTGTGAATTCAGTTTTCGCGGTCTTGTAATCACCTTGTTCATAAGCCTCGATACCCGATTGGAAAGGGTTTTCAGCGGTTAAACCATTGGCGGTGAAGGCGAGGGCGACCACACCGTAGAAAAGAGATAGGCGAAGTGATAAACTCATAGTGCTTTCAATAGTGAGTTCAGTTGTTTGTTGGCTGTGGATGGGTCAAAATCCTGAGACTGACCCGAAAAGCGTACGGTGTCCGCTGTTTGAAACAAGTTTTGAATGTCTTCAAGAATGGATTCCGATACATTCAATTGCTGAAGTTCTGCCTTCAGTTCCTTCAGGTCAGCAGATTGCAAATCCTGCTTCGTGCGAATGCTGGCCGCCAGTCGCACTGCTTTTGTGGCATGGCTGTAAAAGGTCGTGGCATCGTGGCCGTGAGCTTTTTTCGGTATCGCTTTGAGCGCTTGTTTTGCAGTTCTGATGAATTGATAGGTTTCATCCTGACGATTTTTCTTCTGTATGTAACGAACACCGATAAGTATTGATAGTGCGGCCAGGAAACTGCCATTGAGCCAGTAGACGAGTGGAGTAAAGATCGAGCCAGTTGGTAAGTTGCGACCTTTGGTGGGTCGATAATCGAGCGTTAACATCAAGGCTTCGGCATCAAGTGGTTGAGTGAGGTCGATTGATGATTCCGTGGGATTCCCAACATCAGGGTTCGCGGGCTTGGGTGGTGCCACAACTGGCAAGTTGGAAGGAGACACCTCGATCGCAATTGGCGGACTGGTCAGTTCGACATAATCGTCAGTATTCGGATCCAGGAATGAAAAATCAACTCCCGGCAATTCGAGTTTACCGGCTTTTTCGGGAACAAATATGTAGTCAAAACGCTTTTTACCTTTAAGGGCGTTACTATCATCGGTCTCAAACGTCGATTCCGGCGGATAGCTGCGCCAACCGGCTGCTTCCGGGAGTTCCGGAGCCTGGATGCGGTCGAAATTACCTGCACCGCTCAGTTTTATCGAGAGCATGATCGGTTCGCCTACGCGTGTGGATTTGGCATCGGCGCTGACTTCCATATTAAACTGGCCCACGGCGCCCGAAAAACTTTCCGGTTGTCCTATTTGCGGCAATGGCAAAACCTCGATTTGAGTGGGTTCTGTATAGACGTTAACGCGTTCGGTTTTGCCAAAAAAATTATCAAAAATACTTCTTCCAAATGGATCATTTCGAGTGTTCCGCTGAGTGGGTACGATGATTGAGAGTTCGAAATAGGCGTTTAATTCCTGTTTCCCCGTGCGAATCGGAGTGATTTTCATCGGCCAGTTGAATACTTGATAGCGGCGGCCATTGAAAATTTCGCCAGTTTTAAGCGGTTCTTCCGGTGGCCCTTCGATTATGAATCCGTTGGCGTCACGTTTGAAATTAATTAATCTATGTAGGTCCAGTTCTTCGGCGAGGTACAATTTCATTGTAATCATTTGTGTCTGGCCGACATAGAGTTTTTCCGGAGTTTCAAGAGTGAGGAAAACCCGTTTATTGGAGGTGTTTCCTGCTTGTTCAGCGCGCTCGACAACCGTTAAAGTTGCAGCGGGCACTGCCAGTTTCGTGCCTTTATGATCAAAGGCGTAAGCTGGAATCGTAAAACTACCAACACTTGCCGGAATCGCATCGATGACGATTCTTTGGGTAATGCTTTGCTCGGCACGCCCATTGGAAATGCGGACACTCTGGCTGGAGGATGTCTGCATATTGCGCAGGGAGAGGCCGTTTGCAGAGGGTACGGGGAGTGAGTTGATCGGGTCCAGTGTGGAAAATATGTCGGTTCCTGAATCAGTGATTTCTACAACATATCTCGAAGTACTGCCCATTGCGATGCGAGACGGCTCAAAGCGAGCGGTTACCTCGACATCTGCATGAAGACATGCGCCAGTCCAGATCAACAGCGAAGTGAATAGAATTCGTGTGTTCATGCCTTGTTAGAATTGAGTATTACCAATCGCGGGTTTCATCCTTTTTTTCTTTGTTTTCTGAGGGTTCTGAAAATGGAAGCAAACGTTCGTTATTTCGCAAGCTGTCGAGCAATGACTGAGCGTCTAAAATCTGCATACCTTCAGGTACTCCAACGGTCTCCTGTGTCTCTGCAGAGCCATTGGTTTCGCCGGATGTTTCCTGCGTACCATCACTTTTTCCAGATTCCGATGCGTTCTCATCCTTCTCGCCATTGGAATCGCTTTCATCTTCCTGCTGCCGGTCTTCCGAGGAACTTTCGTCCGTTTCAGACGATGCATCCTCATCGGTCGCTTCAGAGTCGGTATTTTCAGATGATCCTGTCTCCGTATCATCTTCATTCTGGCTGGACGCGTTGTTCTCGTCATCTTCTGTGCCTGAGGATTGTTGACCGGAGGTGTTTTCTTCCTGGCTTTCAGACGGCCCTTGTTGAGAAGAACCGTCACTGGATTGGGAACTGTTTGATTCCCCGGATTCATCTTCGGCTGATGGTTGGCTTTCGTCCGGTTGGTTCTGATCAGCCGCTGTTTCTGAATCCTGCTGCTCTTGTTTATCCTGTTCGCTTTCACTGTCGCTGGGTGGTTGTTCATGCGACGTTTGCTGATTCAGGAATTCCTCAAGCGCGTTACGTCGTTTGGCTAACAGTTTAGCATCTTCAAGGCACTCAGTATCTGTGGGGTCGAGCTCGTTTGCCGATTTGAATAATTCCTCGGCTCGCTTCCAGTAATCGATTGCAGCTTCGAAATCCTGCGCCTGTAGCGCTTTTTCCCCCATTTGGTTGCTTGCATGTGCCATGTTGTACAGGGCATTGCGTTCGAGTTCGATGTCGTCGCTGTATTCGATGGCTGTTTCCAGAAGTTTCATAGCTTCAGGGTAGTCGCCTTCCATCAGACGTTTGTGGGCTTGATTATAAATCACCCGTGGATCGTTGGACGTGTGTTCAATTGTGTGTATTTCAGTTGGCTCAGTTACCAGTTCCTGATCGGTCTCTTCGGCATAGGACGCTACCGGCGCAGCCAGATGCGATAGAGTGAGTATAGTTACTATCAAAGTGATCGCTTGCTTACGCCTTCGGATCAAAGTTTCCAGAGCAAGACAGATGACGGCAGCAAGCAATACCCATTGGTAGCGTTCAATATGGGTTTCCTGTAATTCGGATTCGCGCTCTTTGCGGGGCAACGTTGCCAGCACAGAAGTGTAAAGGGCTTCAAGCGATTGACCTGCCAGGCGACTGTAGCTGCCACCGGTCAATTCGGAAACCTTGCGCAAGGTCATTTCATCCAGTTGACTGCGTACTGGCTGTCCACTGGCATCGCGTATGAATTCTTCGTTTCCTTCTTCAGTTCGCACTTTCAGATAGGTACCTTCAGGAGTTCCGATGCCGATGGAGTAGACCTTGATGCCTTCCCCGGCAATCTCTCGCGCGGTGTCAATCGCCTGTTCTTCCAGATCTTCACCATCTGTGAGGAGCACGACTACTTTGAAGTTATTGTCCTTCGGGAAAGCTTTGGCTGCTTCGCGGAGCGCTTGGCCAATATCGCTACCTCCACGCGAAATACTGCCGGTACCGACGGCATTAAGGTTTTCACGGAAATTTGAATAGTCCAGAGTAGGTGGTGTCTGAAGAAAGGCGCGTCCGGAAAAAACGACCAGTCCGATGCGGTCGCTTTCAAGTCGGTCAACCAGATCCATAATTGCCAGTCGGGCGCGTTCGAGTCGTGTGGGTCTAAGATCGGTTGCCAGCATGCTTCTGGAGCTGTCGAGTACAAAAATGATATCGAGCCCGCGTGTTTTGCGCTCCACAAAGTCGGTGCCGTATTGTGGTCGAGCCAGTGCGATCCCGATGAGCGCACATGCCAGCAGAATCAAAGCTGCTTTTATCAGAATGCGTTGCAGGTTTGCCTTTTTAGTCAATCGGTTGAGCAGGCGTTCGGCGGCAAATTGGCGGAGCAGCGCATCGCGTTTTTCTAGCCCAAAAGCGACCAGCCCCGCAACTAAGAGTACGATGAGCGGTGTAAGATAGAGCCAGACTGGATTCTCAAAATTCATGGCAAGCGACGATAGCGTGTATTGCTCAGGAGTTGCTCCAAAACGAGCAGCAGGAGTCCGATGAGTGTGGGCCAGATGAAGTATTCGGTGAAGGTGGCATAGGATCGTAGCTCTACCGTTGTCTTTTCCAGCGCATCAATCTCATCGTAGATACGTTCCAGATCTCCAGCCTCAGTTGCCCTAAAAAATAGACCATCCGTTATCTTGGCGATTTCCTTGAGTTCAGTTTCATCGTAATCTGAGTTCACCTTTCGCCTTCTGGTAATTGGATTGCCCAGTGGATCGCGAATGATGCGACCGTCTCGTGTCGTTTCTGCAACGGACACGAGCCCCTTTTTTCCAGTTGCGATCGTATAGACTTTTACCCCGTAGCTTTTTGCCGCATCGGCGGCATCAACCGGAGATAAAGTGCCGGAGTTGTTTTCACCATCGGTTAACAGGATAACAATCTGGCTGCGTGCCTTATGATCACGCAGGCGATTGACGCTGGCTCCGAGAGCAGTGCCGATTGCTGTGCCGAAGCCATCGATTTCACCGATTTCCAGCCGTTCGAGGTTTTTATCAAGCCAATCGTGATTGAGCGTGAGCGGACTGATTACGTAGGCATCGGCTGCAAAGGCAACCAGGGCAATGCGGTCGTACGGGCGTTTTTCGATAAAATTGCTCACAACTTCTTTAGCGACGTCGAGGCGAGTGAGAACACTCTGATTAGGCGAAAGATCCAGTGCTGCCATGGAAACGGAGAGATCGAGCGTGACGACGATATCGATTCCGTTCGCATCCTCGGTGTTGTCGATCTTCCCCATCTGAGGACGTGCCAGTGCAATCACAAACGCGGCCAGTGCAAGCAACCGCAGGCTGAACAAAAATCGTCCCGGTCGGCTGAGTCGTGCTTGGCTTACGGATTTAGCCAGTGAAATGTTGGAGAACCGAACCGCAGCTTCCGAGCCTTTGCGCCCTGCCAGCCATCCGAGGAGTGGCAGCAGGAGGAGCAGGAGTAGGTACTCCGGGTTCTGAAATTGAAAGAAACTCATGACTGCGCTTTTTGTGCCTCCGTTTCAGATTGAGTGCCTTCGCATTGTTGTACGATCTCAAGCGCGTTTTCGGTCAGTCCTCGACGTTCTGATTTGGTAAGCGGGGTTCGAGCGAATTTCACCTGGTCACAGCGCTGCATAAATGCGGCGAGTGATTTGCGTGACTCGGTCGTGAGTAGGGGGTTTTTATTTGAAAGTTTCAGGAATTCATCGGTGGTTTTACCCAGTGCATTGATCTGCTTGCTCACTTCAAAGTAGCGACGCAGTGCCAGGGAGCTGAGTACGGCAAATTGCTCGTCATCGTTGGCAGTGAGTTCAGCAGCTGCCTTTAATTCGGCCACTGCTGCATCCTTCGGAGACATCGGCACGGGTTCTTTTGGTCTACAGGTATATCGAAAAAGTTTCCAGCCAATTAGACTGATAGCTATAACGATCAGCAGAGCAATCGCTACAATTTGCCAGGTTGTCATGAAGGGTATTTCAATCAGACCACGGATACGTTCGAGCGAAGGACCTGGTGGAAGGTCCGGAATCGATTGTGTCTGCTGTGGCAATCCAGCGGATTGGAGTTGTGAGAGGAAATACGACATCAGTAGCGTTTAGCCCGACGGGCGAAGAGTTCACGCAAGGCGGGCAGGTAGGGTTTGTCCGTTTGTGCTTCAATCCAGTCGAGTCCCTTCCTGCGCATATTGTTTGCAAAGTTTTCCAGACGTTTTTGGTTCATCTGTGTATAGCGTTCACGAAGGATGGAATCATTGGTATCGATCTCGACAGTCTCTCCGGTTTCGGCATCTTCAAGAGTGATCAGTCCGACTTTGGGCAATTCGACTTCACGCGGATCGCTCAAGGCAATACAGATCAGGTCGTGTCGTTGGTTGGTGAGCGCCAGTTTTTTAAAAAGGCTGTCGTCCTGTGAGTCGTCGAAAAAATCCGATATGAGAAAGGCGACTGTGCGGCGGTTTTGTAATCGATTGAGATAATCCAGTGCAGCTGCGTGTGCGGTTCGCTGGCCTCTCGGCTTGAAGAACAGAATATCACGGATCACTCGAAGAATATGACGGCGGCCTTTTTTCGGGGGAATGTAATGCTCGACTTGGTCAGTGTAAAAAATAACGCCAACCTTGTCGTTGTTTTGCGTCGCTGAAAACGCCAGTACACTCGCAATTTCAGCAGCGTACTCACGTTTGCTTTGTTCGACCGAACCAAAAATCCCTGAAGCGCTCAGGTCGATTAGTAGCATCAGTGTCATCTCTCGCTCTTCACGAAAGACTTTTACAAACGGGCGATCCATTTTGGCGCTTACGTTCCAGTCGATTGAGCGCACATCGTCTCCGATTGCATATTCCCGCACTTCTTCAAAATCCATGCCGCGACCTTTAAACGAACTTTGATAGGCGCCGGTTACTGAATCAGTAACCAGATGCCGCGTGCGAATTTCAAGGCGTCGTACTTTCTTGATGATATCTGCCGGTGACATCTTGTGGGAGAGTTTAAGGTTTTAGATTTCTTACGGAACCGGAACCGTATCGAAGACGGAAGTGACCAGATCTTCGCTGGTGATTTCCTCAGCTTCGGCTTCATAGCTCGGGATGACGCGGTGGCGCAGTACATCCATGCCAATTTCTTTAATGTCCTGAGGGATGACGTAAGCGCGACCCTGCATCAATGCCCATGCCTTGGCTGCCAGAGTGAGACTGATGGTTGCCCGCGGGCTGGCGCCAAACTGAATGTACTGGCTCAGTTCCAGTTTGAAGTCCTGAGGTGAGCGGGTAGCAAGAATCAGGTCGACGACATAATCCCGGATTTTGGGATCGACGTAAACTTTGTTTACATGTCCGCGAGCCTCCTGAATCGCTTCCAGAGTGGTGACACCATCAACGCTTAGATTTGGATTCGTCGAGCTCATTCGGTCGAGGATTTCGCGTTCTTCGGATTTGCTGGGATAACCAACCTTAAGCTTTAGCATGAAGCGGTCGACCTGCGCTTCCGGCAGCGGGTAAGTACCTTCCTGGTCGATCGGGTTTTCCGTAGCCAGTACGAGAAACGGTTCTGGCAATGGGTAGGTGGTATCACCGATGGTTACCTGATGTTCCTGCATCGCTTCAAGCAGTGCACTCTGTACCTTGGCCGGCGCTCGATTGATTTCGTCGGCGAGCACCATGTTGGCAAAAATGGGCCCCTTGCGGGTGTGGAAGGTACTGTCTTTCGGATTATAGATAAGCGTGCCGATCACATCGGCGGGTAGAAGATCAGGTGTGAACTGGATGCGTTTGAAATTAGCGGCAGTTGCTGTGGCAAGTGTGCGAATGCTCAGCGTTTTGGCCAGGCCGGGCACACCTTCCAGTAGTACGTGACCGTTTGCCAGAAGTCCGACGAGCAGACGATCGACCAGGTACTGCTGACCGACGATTACGCGCCCAATCTCCTCGCGTAGTTTCGGGAGCCAGGCGGTTGCGGCTTTAATTGACTCCTCGGTCAATGAATTAGGTGAAGATTCAGAATTCATAATATGATTAAATGTTTTACAGATAACTTATGAGCAATGACAGTCTATTTTCCAGTAGGTTTCATAAGAAAATAAGTCTTTTAAGTACTTATACCAATTCGCAAAAGGTTTGAGCGAATGTAGAAGCGGCATCTTACCGTTTGTCTAATAAAAACTAAGCGGCTGGAAGCCGCTTCTACGGAAATAGATCAAACCTTCTTTGATTTGGTATTATTCTCATTCGGGGTGCTAAAAAGCTGCCTGCCAGCCGATGGTCATGGAAGTATCTGTTTCGAGCTGTTCTCCGTTTAAGTTCTGCCAGAGTGGCAAGCGGATATCGATGGCGAGTCGGTGATTCTTCAAGTATCCCTTAGGTATATAAAAATTAACGCCAAGGATGCTGTCGATGCGTTCCCCGCCATAGTTCTGGTTGAAAGCGGTCGGAATCGTACGATTTCCTGACATAGTTTCTCGGGTCACGTTTTCCTGAGTGCCGCTCAAATCGTCGGTGTAAGTATAGTTTAGCCCCATGTTGAGGCCGATCCAGTTGCTAAGATTGTAGCCGCCCCAGGCCGTCATCTCGAAGACATTTCCAAATTGGTAACCGTTGCTGTTCTCATTCTCAAGTCGGATAATCGCACTGGTTTGCAATCCGAAAGAAGCGCTCTCAAGTTGCTGAACGTAGGTTAGGGAAGGAAGTAAATCAAAGGTGCCGGAGCCGAGCTGCATGGCGGCCGGAAGTTGACGAGTGGCGGGTCCACCCGGGCCAGGAGTTCGATCTTTTTCGTCGATGGAACCGGTTGGTAAACTTAAGCTGAGTCCAACATGTGCTTTCTTATTTTCTTTTAAAAAGAAGCGATACAATCCTCCGACCTTTATGTCACCGATACCGCTGGTTCTGGTTCTGAATGCAGTGGAACCGCCATTGATCATTCCTGCAGCCATCGGCAAGACGCTATGATCCATTTCTGATTCTATGTAGCTGCTCATAAGAGTCAGGGTTAGTTTGTCGGAGTAACCGTACATGAAGCCCAGCATGTGCATGTCCATCGTCATGGATTCAGGCGTGACCACGTAGTTTTCGGCAAAGACATCACCGGATGAAATACGGTCGGTGCCTTGACGCATGTCGTCCATATCCATACGCATGTAGCGATAGGAGGCCATGAAGCCACCTTTGCTGTGAGTGTGATCGCCCATTATGGAGATGGGCGCATGTTCGTCCGGTCGGCCGGTGTGGGTGTCATCGGTCGCGCAGCAGCTAAATGCCGGTTGAGCGCTGGCATGATTGAAGACGGTGACGGACTGTAGGATGAGAAGTGTGTATTGAGTAAAGTGTTTCATAAGTGTTTTGTGTGAAAAGGGGAGGGTGGGAATTTGTGCAGGTTCTTCGCTATTTGCGATGGCAGGTAGCGCGGCGAGTCCTCGCGCAGCATCAAAGGTTTCAATGCTTAAGTCAAAATGGCGCAGGTGTACACCGGGGTACTGCCTCCAATACATTCAACGGGCACTTAGCAGGGAAATGTGTATTAACCTAAAAAAATGAGTCGGACCAAGGTTCTGCTTTAAGAATTACGAAAGGCGCTAAACGACGCAGAACCGACCGGACACCAAAAAGGCGCACCTCTTTTCTAAAACCGCACGCCTGCGAAATAAAACCGCACGC